>CAKUVB010000099.1 GCA_934693215.1 uncultured Candidatus Melainabacteria bacterium | reverse complement strand
AACGGGGTTAACCAGTTTACAAAGTTGTTATAATGTTGTTGAGCAAGAATTTCTGTTGGTGCCATTATTGAAGCTTGGTATCCGTTCTCTATTGCTGCCAAAAGCATTATACAAGCAACAACTGTTTTTCCTGAACCAACATCACCTTGTAAGAGTCTTTGCATAGGTTCTTCTGAGTTCATGTCTTTTAATATTTCATCAACTGCTCTTTTTTGAGCTTTTGTTAAATTAAATGGTAAATTAGAAATAAATTTGTTTACCAGTCCGTCTTTTTTTATTTGTAAAGGAACTGCCTTGTTATCTTTTCTGTTTTTTTCTCGTATTAAAGCGAGCTTTAGTTGAATTAAGAAAAATTCTTCAAACACTAGAGTGAATCTGGCATGTTCAAGTTTTTCCATACTGTCAGGGAAATGTATTTGTTCTATTGCTTCTTTTTTGTCCAGCAAATCATATTTATCAATTAGGTATTGAGGTACAACATTAACTATAGAATCTTTGTATAGCTGAATAGCATTATATATTGCTTTGCGAAGAGTTTTTATATTCATATTTTCACAAAGAGGATATACAGGAACAATTCTTCCAATATTTAGGTTTGTTTTTGTTAAAAAGTCCTCAGACATTATTGAATAGCTAATGTTATCAAGTGTCTTTGAGTAATCGAATTTGTTTATTTTTACTGTGCCTGAAATTATTATTCCTGCACCTTGAGGGAATTGAGATTTTGTTCTTTCTAAAGAATATTTCGAACTTTTTCCATAGAAAAAATTAAGAATTAAACTCCCTGTTTCATCTTGAATTTTAACTTTTACGACACCTAAACCCTTTGGAGTTGTAAAAGCTTCTACTCGTTTTATGTATCCAAATACAGTTGTGTTTTCTCCTTCTTGAAGATTTTTTATAAGCGTTCTTTTCGAGTAATCAATGTGTTTTCTTGGTAGATAAAATAATAAATCACTTGCTGTAAAAATTCCTAATTTGTTAAGTATGCTTGCTACTTTAGGACCTACTCCTTTGACATAAGTTACTGATGAATATGGGTTTAATTTTGCGTTTTGCTCTTTTTTATCTTCTTCTTTCTGTAACAATTCTGACTTGATTGCGTTTACTAAATATTCAATAGATTTTTTTCGGTTTGGTAATGTATCCATTGAATATTGTTCAAAATGAGCAAGAACAAACTTCCACCTTTCAGGAATAGAAGATGTTTTTATAAATTTACGTATTTCACTGCGAATAAAAGCTGAAAAAGATTTTGTACGACCCCGTATATCTATATATTGATACTTAGCTTCTATTTCTATAGCTTTTTTTATTTGTTCAAGATTACTATCCAATTAGACTTATAACCTCATATAAATCCATTTTTTTTGCCTTACCTCTAATTGTTACATTAGAAATTTTTATTACATCAACAATGTTTTTTACACATGCGTATGTAGAACTGCTTATTAGTAAATTGGTTTTGTAGATTTTATTATAGCTTTCGATTCTGCTTGCAAGGTTTACGGTGTCACCAATAACTGTGTATTCCATTCTTTTTTCAGAACCGATGTTACCAACGAAAGCTTCTCCTGTATTTATTCCAACTCCGATTTCTATTTTTGGTTTACCTTCGCTTAACCATTTTTGTTGAAGTTCATCTACTTTTTCTAACATTTCATGAGCACATCTTACTGCATTGACTGGGTGTAGTTCATCTTTTATTGGTTCACCAAAAATTACCATAACGGCATCACCAATAAATTTGTTAATAACTCCATGGTGTTTAGTTACGATAGGTTCCATTTCTGTAAAATATTCGTTTAAGATAACTGAAACCTCGTCAGCTGAGAGCTTTTCACTCATAGAGGTAAACCCTCTAATATCAGAAAATAAAACTGTAACATTTGCTTTTTTCCCGCCTAGTTTAAGTTCGTCAATGTTTTTTACAACACTTTTCATAATATCTTCTGAGATATATTTACCCATTGCAGACTTGATTTTTTCTTTACTTTTGCCTTCCAGAATAAATCTATGAGAATAAGCAAATACCATTGTTATAAATTCCAACGATATTGGAGTTATTATGCTTAGAGCAAAGCCCTTATAATAAGAATAACTACACAATATGATATATGTCATTGTAATAAGAAAAATGAGAGTCGCAGATACAAATACAGTAAATTTGCGAATTAATATATAAGCTGTAATCATTAAAAATATTGTAATAAAGAGGTTTTGCCACCCTTTAGCTTGATACATAAAATCATTTGATATCAAATTGTCTAATGCTGTTGCTTGAATATCTACCCCTGAATGTTCGTTGCTTATAGGTGTTCTTTGAATATCAGAAAGTCCGGTTGCTGCAGCTTTTACATTAGCACCAAAATAAACGATTTTACCTCTAAATTCTGCAGGGTTGAGAGTAGGAGTTTCTCCGGCTTTTAGCTGGTCATAAGAATCCATGATATCTATTGCTGAATAGGTTTTGTGGGTATAGTTTGTATTATTGTATCGTTTATAGAATTTTAATAACGTATGTACTCCATAAAAATCATTTGTTCTCGGAATTACTATGTGGGACTTTTTTCCATAAATATTGCTATCACTAACTATATATCCTTCATTATCATTTATGTATGAAAAAGCTCTTAAAGATAACGATGGATAGAGTTTGTCTTTGTAGCAGACAACGTAAGGTATACTTCTTAAAAAGCTGTCACGACTAACGGGACTTTTTACAGAACCAACCATTTTTATAGAATTAAAGTAAGGTTCAGGAAAAGCTAAAAGAGTTTGATAAGAGTGTTCTTGTCCAAAATTCCTATCATCTTTTATATCAAGTCCAAATTTTTTATAAAATTTGTAATCATAGTTGTTATTATTAACTTTTGTTTTATTTGGTAAAAAATCAAATCCGACAACAAGATTATTAATTTTTCTTATTGAGTTAAAGTATTCCAAATCAGATTTAGGATTTTCGGTATCTGGTGTTGCAAAAATAGAGTCGTTTACAATCACTTTAGGCTTTGCATATTCGTTTAGGTAATTAAATACTTTGCAATATAAGTTTCGTTTCCAAGGCCATCTATATTTTCCTATAGATTTATCATCAATTACAATGATTACAATATCGCTGCTACCTGTTTTTACCGCAGTAAAATTTTTGACCATAAAGTTGAACGCTTTTGGCTCAAAAAAGTTGTTTGATATTGAATATGCTATCAGCATAAAAAATACTATAGAAAAAAATAGTACTAGACCCTTTAAAAATTTCATACAATAATCCTTTTTATTCTTTTATGATATAATAAATTTAATAAAAAGGATAGGTTATGAGTATGAATTTAATAAAATTAATATCAGAAGAGAAGATATACCCGATTATTAGATGTAAAGATGCTTCAAAAGCTGAAGATATTGCAAATGCTCTTATAGAAGGTGGTATAAAAGTTTTAGAAATAAATATTGAGAATCCTTCTTTGTACGAAGTTATAGAAAAAGTTTCTCAAAAAGCAGTGGTTTGTGCAGGTAGTATTATTACTAATCTTCAAGCAAGTCAGGCTTGTCAATCTGGTGCAAAGTTGTTTTCTTCACCGATATTTCAAATGAATATGGTGAAAATTTCAAAAAATATTGGAGTTCCGTTTATTGCAGGTACTTCAACTGCAAACGAAGCTTATACGGCTTGGAAGTCTAGAATTCCTTTAATAAAGCTATATCCTGTAACGGCTATGGGTGGTGTTCAATATTTTGAAGAACTTACAAGACAGATGCCATTTTTAAATCTTATGCCAATGGGAAATATAAAACTTTCAGAAGTGAAAGATTATATCAAATGTGGTGCGGTTGCAGTTGGTGTTGGTCGTGATTTTTATGAAACTTTATCACTAAATGATATTACTAATAAAGCTAAAGATATATTAGGTGAACTCAAGGAATTATCTTAATGGAAAAATCTCTTGATATAATCACGATAGGTGAGTGTTTAGTTGAATTATCTACAGACAAACCTTTTGAAGAGGCTGAGGACTTTCATCTATCTTTTGGTGGAGATGTTATAGCTTCAGCTGTTGCTGCACAAAAATTAGGCTCTCAAGTGGGTGTAATTGGCTCTGTTGGTAACGATTATTTTAAGGATATTATCTTAAAAGATTTAAAACAACAAGGACTCGACACCTCTCATATCAAGATATGCCAAGAAAAAAACGGGTTATATCTATGCGGACATACAATAAAAAAAGAACTTATTACGTATAGACGAAAAGTTGCGAGTACTTGTCTTGCTCCTGAAGATTTTGATGCAGATTATATAAAATCTGCTCAAGCCGTTTATACGACAGGTATTACTCAGTCTTTGTCAACACAGTCTAATGAACTTGTTAAAAAGGTGTTTGAAATGGCTCGTAGTAATGATATTTTGACAGCTTATGACCCTAATTATACGTCATCATTTATGACTGCTTATGATACAAAAGAATATCTTGAAGAAATAGTAGAAAATATTGATGTTTTATTCCTTAGTTTAAAAAATGATGCAGAGTCATTATTTGAGTTAACTTCAGTTGAAAAAATAGTAAAATATTTTACAGATTATGGTGTTAAAATCATAGTTATTAAATCTTTTTCAGAGAATGGATATTTTATATACAATAATGGCAAAACCGAATTTTGTAAATTTTATATTGAAAAACCAACCTCGCATACAATGAATGCAGGTGATGTGTTTAATGGTGGTTTTTTATCCGCAATTATTAATGGCTATTCTCCTCTTGAATCTGCTCAAATAGCAGCTAAACAAGCTGGCATGTTTATAGAACGTAAAACTACATTAAAGAATGTTCCAACAAAAGAAGAAGTAATGGAGTTATAATTCAATGAAAAAGATTTTAATTTCAGGATATTATGGATTTGATAATTTTGGTGATGAAGCGATTTTAGGAGTGTTAATAAATCACCTTAGAGGTAATGATATTACTGTTTTGTCCTCAAATCCTGAAAAAACAGGAAGAACTCATAATGTAAATTCTTTAAATTCATTTAATCCTCAATTAATCATAGAACGATTACCTAAGTTTGATATGTTAATATCTGGGGGTGGAAGTCTTTTACAGAATGTTACAAGTAATAAAAGCTTGTTTTATTATTGTGGACTTATTAATATAATGGCTTCATTAAAAAAAGATGTAGTTATATTTGCTCAAGGTATTGGTCCTGTTAAAGGCTTTTGGGGTAAATTAATAGTAAAATCTGCATTAAAGAAATGTAAGTATATATCAGTTAGAGATGAAAAAAGCCAAGAATTGTTAAAAAGTTGGGGTATAGAGTCAAACCTTGTTTGTGATCCAATTTTTGACTTGAATGTACCTACACCTAAAAAAACTAGAAAAGTAGGTATTCAGTTAAGAAAATTTGCATCATTAACAGATGAATTATTTGATGAAATAATTAAGCAAGTTGCTCTAAAATTTAGCGATAGAGAAATTGAATTAATATGCTTTCAAGATTCAGAAGATGAAGGTATTTCTAAGGTGTTCTTGAATAAATTGAAAAAGAAAAATCCAACAATAAATGCTAATATTATTAAAAATCTTACGAATAAAGAAGTTATTGAAAAAGTTTCAGAATACGATTATTTGATTGGTATGAGATTCCATGCCTGTTTGCTTGGACTAAAATATGGTATAAAAACTCTTGCAATATCTTATGATCCTAAAGTTGAAACTCTTGCTAAAAATGCGAATATTCCGTATCTTGTTATGGATTCTAAGAAAAATGATTATAAAAAAGCATTTGAAGATTTGGAAAAACTTTCTCCTTTTAATTTGCTGAATTTTGCAAATTCTCAAGAGTTTGATTGGACAAAAACTGGAATAGATGAACTTATTAATTCTTAGGTAGGTTTAGGGTTTCGATTGCAGATTTTGAACGTAGTTGTCTATGATAAGTTATTGCAAATCGGTGAGCTTCATCTCTAATGCGTTGGATTAAAAACATTGCGTTTGAGTCCATAGGGATTCTAACAGGTTTTGATTGATGAGGTAAAAATACTTCTTCTTCTCTTTTTGCGAGTGATACAAAGTCTAAATCTGTCATACCAAGTTCTTCGACAATTTCCATAACTGATGATAATTGACCTTTTCCTCCATCTATAATCACAAGATTTGGTTTAGCCCATTTGGGTTCTCCCATTCTTGCTAAACGTCTGGAGAGAACTTCTTTCATAGACAAGAAATCATCAGGTTTACCTTCTGTTGTTTTTATTTTGAATTTTCTGTACTCTGATTTTTTAGGTTGACCGTTTTCAAAAACTACCATTGATGCAACAGTGTTTGTACCTTGAATATGTGAAATATCGTAACATTCAATTCTGTTTGGAAACGTTCTTAAATGTAATTTCTCCATCAAGTATGAACCTACTTCGTTGAAATCGTTTCTAATAGATGTTAATTTTTTTAATTTTGCGGTTTCTAATAAGTTGCGAGCATTTTTAAGAGCAAGTTCAGTAAGTTCTTTACCTTGTTTTGTTTTTCCATAACTGATTTTGATATTTTTGTTAGAAAGTATTTTTAACCAATTTTGATAAAGTTCTTTTTCACCAATAGCCTCTAAGTTGTTTGATACAATTTTATCAGGGTATTCTAGTTGGAGATTA
>CAKUVB010000098.1 GCA_934693215.1 uncultured Candidatus Melainabacteria bacterium | reverse complement strand
CCAACTCAAACAGTTGTAAAAACTACTCCGGTACAAGTACAGAAACCAGTTGCTAAACCAACTCAACCAGTTGCAAAACCAACTCAATTGGTTGAACAAACAAAAGTTGCAACAAAACCTAAGGTTGAAGATGATTTTGATACAATGCCTCAACCAAACATATTGTTAAAAGAACAAAAACAACTGGCAGAAGAATTTAATAGTGAAAAGGTTGTTTCTGCAGATAACAAATCTTCAAATAAATTTAGTTTTGATTTTGATATGATAAAACTTTTAATGGTTATATCTGCTATAGGTCTGCCTATACTTGTATTGATGTTCATTATTTCGATGAATAGAAAAATGCGTAAAAAGTTACAAACAGTTTCAGAAACTGTTCAGGCTGAGCCGGTAGAAGATAATCAAGAAAATATCGTTAATGAAGTTGAAGAAGATGTAAATCTTGCAGAAACGCAAGAAATGTTACAAGAAGAAAATGAAATTCTTTCAGATGAGGTTGATGAATCTTTTGCAAATATTATAAACAAAGAAGAAGCAACTGATACGATTATGTCTATGCCGTTAGGACAGAAAATTGATGAAATTTTAGATGATAATGTTCATGATGAATTATCAGAACCTGAAGAAGAAGCTATTGAAGAAAGTCTTTTGCAAGATGATGAACCTAAGGAAGAATTGGAAGAAGAACCTTTTGAAGATGATGTTTTAGATGAAATTGAATTAGAGGAAGTTACAGAAGATTTAGAGTATGCAGAAGATGACGAACTTCAAGAAAATTTAGAACAAGTAGAAGATGAAGAATCAGATTCTTATATTGATGATGTTGAACAAACAACTCAAGATGATGAAGAAGGTATAAGCGAAGTTCAGGTTGAAGATAATGAACTTGAAGATGATGAAGTTTTAGTAGAAAATGAAACTTCTGAACAAAACGAAGATGTCGAGGAAGATATTGACGAAGAATCTGAAAAAGAAGAAGATGTATCTATTGAAGAACCATTGATATCTGAGGAAGCTGATTTATCTGAGGACTCTGTTGGTGATGTTGAAGTAGTTGAAGATGATGTACAAAACGAAAATACAGAAGATAACATCTCTGAAATATTAGATAATGATATAGAAGATGACGAAGATACTATTCTTAGTGATGAGGCAGAACAAGAAACTGATGATTTATCAGCAGAAGATGAAAATGCGGACGAGATTGTAGAAGAATATATACCTGATGGTTTTATAAATGAATATGAGCCAGAGGTTGATGATGATAGTGTCTTTGAAGAATTAAGAGCAGATGCTTTAGATTTTTCTGAGTCTGAATTAGAAGATGATTTGGATAATGATTCTGTAGAAGTTGATGAAACGGCTCAAGATGATGAAGTGTTTGATGAACTTAGAGAAGAATACGTTACCGTAGATGGTTTAACAGTTCTTTCAAAAGCTGATTTAACAGATTCAAGTGGATTTTATTTAGTTAATTTTGAAAACTTCTCATCATTAATTGGTTATATAAATGAAGAAATTTTTGTTTTGAAAACTTTTGATGTATTTGTTAATAATGAAATTTATGTTAAAGTTGCAGAACAATTATCAGATAAAATATATAGATATATTGTAAAAGTTGGTCTTTATAAGATGGTTATTGAGGTGACAGATAAAAAAATGTCACATCTAATTGATTTATGATGAAACTTAGAGTTTTAGTTTTATGTTTAATATTATTTTTGTGTGGTTGTGTAAAAAAAGACCAATCCCAGATTAATGAACTTCAATTTGCTACTTGGGGTTCAGCTTCTGAAATGGCAATTTTAAAACCAATAATACGAGAATTTGAACAAGAAAATAAAAATGTAAAAATAAAAGTGTTGCATATTCCTCAAAACTATTTTCAGAAGATTCATTTGTTGTTTGCATCAAACCTAGCACCTGATGTTATTTTTATAAATAATTTAAATTTACCAGTTTATGCAAATTATTTGAAACCTTTGTCTGTAGATAAATCTTATTATCATAATCAAGCTTTGCAATCATTATCTTATAATGGTGTTTTGTATGCTGTACCTCGAGATATTTCTAATTTAGTAATTTATTATAATAAAGATTTGTTTGATAAGTATGAAATAAACTATCCAAAATCTAGTTGGACAATTAAAAATATGCTTGATATAGCTGAAAGATTGACTACAAAACAGGTTTATGGATTAAGTTATGAAGAAGATTTGTATTATTTAATGCCTTATATTTTAACCTTTAACGAATCTATATATCCAATAAATAATGTGAATAATTTAAAAAGTGTAATATTTTATAAAGATTTAGTAACAAAGTTTCATGTTGCACCCTCAAAAGCTGACGTTGGTTCAAAAACTATTGCTCAAATGTTTCTAGAACAAAAAATCGCTATGCATTTATCAGGTAGATGGCTTGTTCCAAAATATAGAGAAAGTGCTAATTTTAGATGGGGAGTAATAAATTTCCCAGGAGTTGTTCCTTGTGATGCTTCAGGTTGGGCTATTTCTAAATCAACAAAGAATGAACAATTGGCTAAAAAATTTGTAGAATATTTATCATCAAAAGAAAATATCTCAAAAATGACAATGTCAGGTTTGATAGTTCCTGCAAGAAAAGATATTAACCCTTCAATATTAGGTGATAGTGTAGAAATACAACAAGTATTTATAAATGCAATATATAAATCTCTACCTCAAAAAATAACCCCTTCATATAATAAAATTGTTGATAATCTTAATGATTCAATTTTTCTTAACAATCGTTAATAAAAAAGTCAATTTTTCTTAGAGTATATACTTTATATATATATAGGATAGCTATGAGGATAAGAAAATGGCTCCAAAAGATTTAAAAGTTTCTAAAGATATTACTGTAAACGTAAATGATGCAGGTCTTTCTGAAGAAGATAAGGCTAAATTAGAACAAACTCGTTTGGAACAACAGGTATCTACTAGGAATCAGGCTTTGACAGATTCAATTAGTGGTAATAATAAAGCTGAATTAGAAAAACAATATCAAGAGCTAAAATACATAAAATCAGGTTTACAATTAGATTTTAATGGTTTACATGAACACGTTGAAACCGTTTTGCACCCAAACTATACTGCATCACTACAAGCCAGAGCAAAAGCAGGTTGGGCAAAACTTGGACAATTCAATGTATGGCAAAATTCTAAACAATTATTTACCAAATTCCAAACTGCAGGCATAAACCTTAGACAAACAGGTTCTTTAGGTGGTATAGATATTGGAATAACGGACTATGATAAAAAAAGTCCACAAAGACTTCAAAGTTATGTCGCTGACAAAGAAAATATATATAACAAACAATATCAGTTAAACTCTGAAAATTATGATGAGGCTGTTCAAAAATTTCAAACTGCTGATAATAATTCTCATGTTGCAGACAGAACTTTGACTGATGCAATAGATAAAGAACGAGGCTTGGTTGCTGATATGCGATTAGTAGATGAACAAATGCGTAATATCAGTATTCAACAAGGTTATCTTGCATAATTGTATCAAGATATTTATAATTAATCTATGAATCAAATATCTATTATTGCACCCATAAAAAAGCCTGATGATATTGAGGCTTTTATTCCATACACTTCTTGCAGAGATTTTTATGTCTATCATCATAAGTTTTTCAATAATTATGAGTATGTACAGAAGTTTATAGAAATGGCTCATAATAATAACTGTAAAATTTATGTTAATTTCAAACATAGTATTACAGAAGAAGATTTGGTAGAAATTACTCAAATGATAAAATATCTCAAAAATACAAAAATTGATGGGGTGTTTATTAATAGTTTTGCGATTATTCAAGCGATAAAAGGCTTAAACTTACCTTTTGAAGTTATAATAGATTCTTACTTTGATATACATAATATTGCTGGCATTGATTTTGTAAATAATTTTCATAAGGTGGATAAATTAATTATTACCGAAGAAATTTATATGAAAAATATTTCTAAAATAAAAAAATATACAAATTTGTCGTTGGCAGTTGATTCAGATAATTTGCCATGGTGTGCAGAGATGTTAAAAGAGCTTGATGCGATTGATAATGTTGTAATAAAAGGAAAGTTTAAAACTTCGGCTGATATACTTGAGGGTATAGAGTTAGTCGAGAAAATTTTAGAAAATCCAAAAGAACATAAAGATAAACAGCTTCCGTTTAAGCATGTGAGAAGATGTACCTATCAAACAAATCATTTTTCAGGTGATATGATTAGTGCAGCCGGTAAAAACTTTAAGTTTAGCAGGCATATTTTCCCTTTTGAATGGAAAATAAAATCTTCAAGATTAAAAAAAGAAGTTTTAAGTATGGATAAAAATAACATTCCTTGTATAAATTTAAGACTATCACAGTTATCACAATTTAGGACTGTTAGAAGATTTATTAAACGATTGGGCTTCAATCCTATATCTTCAATTGAATGTGGAGAAATAATTTCGACAGGGGATTTGGCAAAATATAGTTTTAGTGAGGTTATAGCTAAAGCAAAAAAATATTGTAGCGAATGTGGGATAAAGTTTCAATTTTCAACTCCACGAATATTAATAGAACGTGATTTTGATAGGGTTTATGAATATTCAAAAAGTCTTGTTCTGCTTGAACCTCAACCTAGTTCAATAATAATAAATAATTTAGGTTATTTGTGGACATTTATAAATGATAAAGATTTAAGAAAATACAAAATAGAAATAGGTCAGGCAATCAATCTTTTAAACAGTATGTCTATTGAATGTTTAAATAATTTACATAAAATAGATGCAATAGATTTTTCTTCTTTTGATAATATAGAAAATATTATAAAAACGGCGAAAAAAGTAAATGATGTTATTCCACGAAAAAAACTTACTATAGCCGGAAATAAACGAATTTCAGCATCAGGGCTTTGCCCTCTTAATTCTTGTAGTGCTGTTATTCCTAGACTATCTTGTAAAGCTCCTTGCCACAGTGGAAATTTTGCATTAAAAGACCCGGCTTTAAAGAAAACGATGCCTTTTACCTGTGATGGATTTTGTAGAATGCATCTTTTTGAACACTGCGTTATGCAAAATTATAGTGATATTCCACAACTGCAAGAGGCTGGTATTAATGAATTTGTATTTGATTTTATTGACTTGCCTGCCAACTTTATACCAGTTTTAATTACCAATTTTTTAAACAGTCTTGTCTAGAATATTGTGAATTTCTTCTCTTGTTTCGCCTTTATAATTTATTCTAGATGATGTAATTGGTTGTTTGTAGTCGTATTTATTAATAGAACGAGATTCTACGATTACAGAAGGCGGTAATATAGACCATTTATACAAGGCTGTAGACATTCTTCTATAGAATTTGTCTAACCATTCTGCTTTTTGTTTTTCAGAAACATCATGAGTTTTTTCATATTGGAAAGTTGTACTCATTAAATCCCAATAATGTTCATGTTTGTTTTCAATTCTCCAAATAACTTCGTCTAAAAATTCATAAGGCATAAGAGCATCTTCTGCTATCAAAGGTTTTCCTGTTTTAGGGTCAAGTGCAAGCTCTGCTCCCGGTTTTTTTAATATAATAGCTTCAGGAATTGCATTTTTTTCTGCTCTGTTTTTATTAAGCCATCTTGCAAATGCAAATAATTTTGTCTTTGGTACATCAGCAATTGGAGCAAAACCTCCGGACATATCTCCATTGATTGTCGCATATCCCATATATAATTCAGATTTATCAGAGGTTGCAATAGGTAGACATTTTGCAAACTCGTTACTAATACCCCATAAATACATTGCCCTAGAACGTGCTTGGATATTATCTTGAGTGAAGGATTTTTGATATCTGCAAGCCCATTTGTTTTCTACACTTGAGAATAACTTATCAAACATTTTGTTTGTTGTTTCTACCATTTCTTTAATTGGTACTTCCGCAAAATTAATCCCTAAATTGTTTGCTAGAATTTCTGCGTCACTTCTGCTTTCTTGGCTTGTTATTTTTGATGGCATGCTTATACCAAAAACATTTTCTTTTCCTAGTGCATCAGCAAGAAGAACTGCACAAACCGTAGAATCAAGTCCCCCGGATAAGCCTAATACAGCTCTTTCAAACCCCGTTTTTGCAAAATAATTATTGATACCTTGAGTTATAGTCTTGTAAGTTCTTTCTAAATCGTTTTCATACTCAAGTGTAAATATTTTTTGTTCGGTAAGCGTTTTTTCAAGTCCTTTAGTTAAGGGGTAAATTTTCCCCATTTTTTTTAGAGGGTTAATAATGAGGAATTGTTCTTCAAAAGATTTTGCTCTGGCTATTAAAGCACCATCTCTAGAAAATACTCTGCTTGAACCTTCAAAAGAACTGTTATCTATAGCACCAACTTGGTTTACATATACCATAGGTATTTTATATGAGTTTGCAGTAAAAGAAAGCATATTGTGTTTAAGTTGTTCTTTTTTTGCTCTGCTAGGAGAAGCTGAACAATTTACAAAAACGTCAGGCTTTTCTGTTGCAAGTTCTTCTATTGGGTCTTTTGCGTACAAAGTTTTGTCAAAGAAATCTTTGTTATTCCAACAGTCCTCGCATATTGAAATTCCGTATTTTACGTTATTTATGGTTATTGTTTTATCACAATCCACAACACTTTCTTC
>CAKUVB010000097.1 GCA_934693215.1 uncultured Candidatus Melainabacteria bacterium | reverse complement strand
GGATCTTCTTCAGCAAGTTTTTGAAGAGCGATACCCATTTTATCTTGGTCAGCTTTTGTTTTTGGTTCAATAGCAACAGAGATAACCGGTTCAGGGAAAGTCATTCTTTCTAAGATGATAGGTGCTTTTTCATCACATAAAGTATCACCTGTAGTAGTGTCTTTCAAACCAACTGCTGCACAGATATCACCTGCGTATACTTCTTCTTCTTCGATTCTTTGGTCTGCGTACATTTGTACTAAACGAGAGATACGTTCTTTTTTACCGCTAGTAGCATTAAGAACATAAGAACCTGATGTAAGTTTACCAGAGTATATTCTCATAAATGTTAAACGACCAACATAAGGGTCAGTCATAACTTTGAATGCTAAAGCTGCGAATGGTTCTTCGTCAGAAGAATGTCTTTCAACTTTTGTACCGTCTTCAAGTTCACCTTCGATAGCTTTTACATCAACTGGAGATGGCATTAATTCAACAATAGAGTCAAGAAGTAATTGAACACTTTTGTTTTTGAATGCTGTACCACAAGTTACAGGAACGATTTTGTTATCGCAAACTGCTTTTCTTAAACCAGCTTTTAATTCATCAATAGAAAGTTCTTCACCTTCTAAATATTTCATCATTAAATCGTCATCTGTTTCAGCGATAGCTTCAACTAATGCATCTCTATATTTTTGAGCTTCTTCTAACATATCAGCAGGAATATCTTCTTCCTTGATATCTGTACCTAAGTCATTAGTGTAAATTTCAGCTTTCATAGTGAATAGGTCGATAAGCCCTTTGAATTGGTCTTCAGCACCGATTGGTAATCTGATAGGGTGAGCATTAGCACCTAATCTGTTTTTGATTTGGTCAACTACACGATAGAAGTTAGCACCTGTTCTATCCATTTTGTTAACGAATACCATACGAGGAACTTCATATCTGTTAGCTTGTCTCCAAACTGTTTCTGATTGAGATTGAACACCACCAACTGCACAGAATACAGCAACAACGCCGTCTAATACACGTAATGAACGTTCAACTTCGATTGTAAAGTCAACGTGGCCCGGTGTGTCAATGATGTTGATTTGGTGACCTTTCCAAGTAGATGTTACTGCTGCTGATTGGATTGTGATACCACGTTCACGTTCTTGATCCATAAAGTCAGTTACAGCAGCACCATCGTGTACTTCACCAATTTTGTGAGTTTTACCTGTGTAGAACAGGATACGCTCTGTAGTAGTGGTTTTGCCGGCATCAATGTGAGCAGCAATACCAATGTTTCTAATTTTTTCCAATGGTGTCTTTCTTGCCATAGTTGTTTTTCCTTTTTATATTTACTAATTACGTATAACTATATACTAGTTCTTATTATAAAGTTTCGCACAAACATATTTCTTATACAAGAAATATTAAGAATTTGTGAAAAATAATAAAATATTAGAGCATTTTTGTTTATGATTTGTTATAGTTTTTTGCATGTTACAAAATGTAATACTTGTTATATATCATGATTGAAAAAGATGGGGTGATATTATATAATAATTATATAGCATGCAACTATCAGGATGATTAGAGATTTTAATTAAAAACGGAGTGTTTTAATTGAAAAACCGTTACTTAGGCAATTGCCAAGGAAAATCTAAATTTATGGAGAAAAAAGCTCTATGCGTAAGACATAGTGTGTATTGTGTTGTGTATAGTAATTTGTCTGTCATTACGAACGATAGCAAAGCAATCTGGTATAATTCTGAAAGGTTGGTGGCATAATGGCGACTATCACTTTTAGCGGATTATCAGGTTCTGGGTTAGATACAAGCTCTTGGGTAGATGCACTTGTATCAGTCAAACAAACTACTATTACTAGTTTGCAAGCACAACAAGAAGCTCAACAAAAATTATTGAATGTTGTAAACAACATCAAATCATTTTTCAGCAGTTTTCAAACCTGTTTACAAAAAATAACAGATTCACAGTTTGGAATTGCATCATTAGACTTGTTTATGCAAAACCTTGCAACAAGTTCTAATACAAACATCTTGACAGCAACGGCAACGACAGATGCGGCACGTCAGACGTATGATGTTTTGGTGGAACAATTAGCAACATCTACAAAAGCGACAAGTGGATACACCAAAACCGAAACTAAATATGCCACATTAAATACAACATTAGGTGAACTAGGTGCAAAATCCGGTACAGTTACAGTTAATAATCAATCTTTTACTGTTTCAGAAAAAGATACAATAAAAGATTTGATTGGAAAATTTTCTAAAGCCGGAGTTGTTGCATCTTTTGATTCAAAAAAATGCAGATTTACAGTTGGAGCAAAAGTTGATGATATCAATGACGGCACAACAGGATTAAAAGCTGCTCTTGGATTGCAAAACACCCAAATCTCAGGTATAACTTCCGGTTCTATTGTTTATGCAAATAAAGATACTAAACTTTCTGATTTAGGCTTGACAGGTGGTGGAATAGAAATAGCCGGTACTCCTCTTTATCTTATAGATTGGGCTGATGGGACTTATAGTTTTGGTAATAGTCCACATTTTAGTACCATTGGTGAATTATTGGATTTATTTAAAAATGGTGGTAATGCTCAGATAATGTTTAACAACAAAGCTGAAGAAGCCACAATAGATAATCAAGGCAATATCACAATTAAAGGTTTTACAATCGAATCTGTAGCTGGTGGTTCTAACCTCAAAGACGTTCTTAACCTTGGTGACGTCAAAGAACGTACAGTTATGACAAGCAACCCATTAACTTGGCAAAAAACCAATGTTGCAGATACTCATACTACGTTGAAAGAGTTGGGAATCACAACAGACAAAACAATAATGGTCGATGGAGTTGAAACCATAATTGATAATACAAACACCATTCAAGACCTTGTTGAATTCTTTTCAGCTTCAAACATAAATATGGATATTGACAATAACGGTGTTATTACCATCGACACAAAAGGCAAAACTGTTTCCGGCACATTGCTTGATGCTTTAGGTTTGGTTGCGGATAAAAACGGAACTACTTTGACTAGCAATGCTCATACTGTTACATACAAGGCAACAGGTAGTACCAAATTATCAGATTTAGGTCTTGGCAATACCGATACTTATACTGCATATAAATCAGACGGTACTGCAATAACAGGAACTTTAAATAATGTTGCAGGTTTGACTATAGATGAATTTGTTGCTCAATTAAAAGCAAAAGGTTTAGATGCATCGTTCAATGCTGATACCCAGCAAATAATTGTTAATGATGGTTATATAACAGGTACTGTCGCTGATAAACTCGGTATGACCTCAACAACAGAAACCCATCAAGAAACTGCGACTGTTGATACAACTCTTGAAAAACTAGGTGCAATAGACAAACAAACAATGAGCATCAATGGAGGTACTGCAAAAGAATACGAAAAGACTGCAAAACTTTCTGATGTCATTAAAGATATTACAGATGCTGGAGGAAAAGTAGAGTTCAAAGATGGCAGAATGGCAATATCAGGAGTAACCTTAAGCGGAACATTACCTGCATTGTTAGGCTTCTCGGCAACAACACAAGGAACATCTGTCACATCAGGTGCGTTGTCTGTTGTAACTAATTCATCTTCTACAAGCTCTAGTGCAGTTAAAGAAACAGAAACTACGAACGTTACTCTTGATCAATCTATAATTAGAGCTGGTAGTTTTCCACCAACACGCCCATACACATTATCTATTAATGGCGGTACTGAAGAAGATATTGCTTTTAATATCACATACGGAGATTTAAAAACAAAGATAGAGGCTGCAGGCGGAACATTAACAATTAATGATGACAATACTATTACAATTAAAGATGTTACCTTGAGTGGAACTCTTGTAACTGCATTAGGTTTGGCAAGTGTTGGAACTGCAACTTCTATGACAAGTAATAGAGCAATTACTGTTGGTGGAGTAGAAACCCTTGCGACAACAACGAATGCCCTTGCTGACTTGGGTGCAACAGGTGACACAACCCTTTCTATTAATGGCGGTACAGCAAAAACTTATGACAAAACAACTACATTAAGCACAGTATTCTCTGATATAGCTGCTGCAGGTGGTACAGCTGAAATAAAAGATGGTGTTGTCACAGTATCAGGAGTTAACTTGTCAGGTACAGTTGTAGACATTTTGGGCTTGCAAGCGACACAAACAGGCACAGAAATAACCTCAGGTGATTTGACTTATACGGCTTCAACGGCCTCAACAAGTTCATCTGCGTTAAAACCAATGTCTAGTCAAAAAGCTACAGAAACTACAAAAATAAAAGAATTAGGCAAATATACTCAAGATATCGTATATGTTTCTGATGTTAGCGATTTCGAATCAGGAAAAACATATCATATAAAAGATCGCAATGATTTAACTACTTTAGCAAGCTTAGTTAATGCGGGCAAATCAACAAGCAATGTAACCTTCGTTCTAGACAATGATATTAACTTGGGTGGCTCAAGATTTACACCAATAGGAACTCTTAGCCCTATGAGAGCTGACAAATTTAGAGGCACATTTGATGGTCAAGGACATTCAATTCATAATTATAACGGAGAATCTGGAATATTTGGATCTGTTGAGGGTGCTACGATAAAAAATGTTGGCATGGATAGTGCTATAATGTCAAATAGTAAAGGAGGTGCATTGGTATACCATGCCAAGAATAGCGAAATCACTAATTGCTGGATGACAGGTCTTGTAACTGCCGGAGGTACTTGTGGTGGACTAATTGGCGAAATTACAGACTCTACAGTATCAAGTTGTTTGGTAGATATGAGTATCTCAAACTCAACACCTTCATCATATTCAGGCAATTTGATTGGTAAAGTTAATGGTAACTGTACAATATCAAATAGCGGAGGTATAAATCACCGTTCAGGGAATGCTCTCCATACAGATCTCATTGGTGTATTGAATGGTGTCGCTAATGTAACAAACTGCTTTGGTTATAGTTCATCTTATCCAACATCTGAATTCTGTCATATAAACGACCCTTCTGTTGCAGCTGGTTCAACATTTACAAACTGTTTATATTCAGATAATCTACCTAGCTCATCTAATATCACAGTAACAAATTGTGCTAAAGCAAGCTACGGTGACATATGCAATGCTGATTTTATGGCAAAACATGGATTTTCTTCAAACAACAATGGTTGGACCTTTAGCGGAAGTACTCCTAAACTAATGAGTGCAACTAAATATTCAACACTATTCATAAATGGTGAAGAAATCACAAGCATTAACGAAAACAGTTCTCTAAAAGATGTCGCAGACCAAATAAGAAGCCATGGTGGGACAATGACTATCAATGATGATGGCTCTATCGAGGTTTCTGGAGTACAAATTGGTGGTGGAATTGTTGACACACTAGGACTAACCTCTACTCATCAAGGTACTACAATCAAATCCAATAACCCTATCACATTAGAACAATCCTTCTTAGTTGAAGGTTCTAACACAATCGGAGCAGATTTGGGAGTTGCGGCAGACAAACGCTCTTATGCAATATATGACAATTATGGCAACGTAATTGCAGAAGCATCAGATACCGGTGCTACAGGAAATGCGACAGTCAGCCAATGGCTAGCATCTGTTAATACAAAAATGAATACATACTACGGCACAACAGGTGTTGAATATGCCAAAATATCAAACGGAGTAATTTCTGTTAATGGCGGATATATAAAAGGTGATTTGGCATCAGCTATTGGTATGACAACAACCTCTACAGTTTCAGGCAAAGCACTTGTAGGTAACGCTATCCAAATCAAAGAAAACTCCAAATTTATCGGACAAGTAACCGACCAAACAATACCTGAAGGTGGACAAAGAGTAGGTGATGTATCATCATTCACTGCAGGAGAAACATACTATTTGTCAGATTATGGAGATATAACTAGATTAGCATACCTTGTAAACACCGGAATAGATACAACTGGCGTTACTTTTGTAATGACAAATGATATAGATATGTCAGGTTTAACCCTATCACAAGATGGTATAATCGGAGAAGATAGCACCAAAGCATTCAAAGGAACATTCTTAGGTAACGGGTACGAAATCAAAAATGTTAATTTTAATATAAATAATACTGGCAGTATAGATAAATTAGGACTATTTGGTTACACTGACAGTGCGACAATAAAAGACCTCGGATTATCAAATGTTACAATAAACAATAAAAATAGTGCTAAAAGTGTCGGGGCTCTTATAGGAAAAGCAAATGGCTCAACAATTGAAAACTGTTACGTTTCAGGTGGCAGTATCAATTATAGCATTGATGCTAAAACCTCATCTTGGGTAGGTGGACTTGTTGGTGAGTCTTACGATTCGTCTATAAATAATTGTTTTTCATCTATTGATATAAACGTAAGTGGCAAATCAGATACTACAGTATGTACTGGTGGTTTAGTTGGAGCCTCCATTAACTCATCAATCTCTAACTCATACTCCTTGGGGAATATAACCCAAAGCACAACAGGTCCAATTGGTGGATTCGTTGGATATTTAATAAATCGTTCTATTTCTATCAATAATTGTTACTCAATGGGAAATGTCAAATCTACCAGCACAAATAACAATACAATCGGAGGATTTGTTGGAAAAATACTGGGTAGAATAACCAATGCTTACGCAACAGGAAAAGTTGAAACTGCGTATGAAGGCACTACTGCTA
>CAKUVB010000096.1 GCA_934693215.1 uncultured Candidatus Melainabacteria bacterium | reverse complement strand
CGTTTCTCAACAAATAAAGAGTTTCAGAGTCGCTCTTATGAGTAACTGTACACGAATTTAAAATATAAAAATCTGCATCTTTAAAATCTTTTACACTTTTAAACCCTTTTTCAAGGAGTTTTTCTGTAATAATTTGACCTTCAAACTGATTGGATTTACACCCCATAGATTTTAAATAGAATTTTGCCATTATACACGTCCGTACATATCTTCATATCTAATGATATCTTCTTCTATGAGCAAATCACCTTTTTGTACTTCTATGATTTTTAATTCTTCTTCATAAGGGTTTTGTAGTGAGTGAATAGCCTTTACCGGAATATCAACACTATGTCCTGGACTTAAAATTATATCTTTACCCTCAAGAACAACCTTTGCTAAACCTGATAAAACAACCCAATGCTCACTTCTATGGTTATGAGATTGTATAGATAATTTTTGCCCAGGATTTACTTGAATCATTTTTGTTAAAAAACCATTACCTTGAGCAAGTACAGTATAGAAACCCCAAGGACGATACATAGTTTTATGTACCAAATGAGTGTCATCGTGTTGTTGTTTAAGAGTTTCAAAAACTTGCTTGACATCTTGAACTCTATCTCGCTTACAAGCAAGAATTGCATCTTCAGTTTCTACAACGACAGTATCTTCTAACCCTATTGTTGCAACAAGTTTTGAAGATGAGTACATAAACGAATCTTTTGAATCCATATCAAGTATATGACCGATTTTTACATTTCCGTTTTTGTCTTTGTTATTCATATCATACAAAGATTGCCAAGAACCTATATCTTTCCAATCACTTTCAAGTTCAACAAGAACAAGATTATCTGCCTTCTCCATAACAGCATAATCTATAGAAATATTAGGCATTTTATCGAATTCTATAAATGGAATCTCTGTAGTTTCAGAAAAATCAAATTTGTTTGCTATGTTATAAATCTCTTTTGCATATTTTTTCAAAGCCTCTAATATTACAGAAGCCTTAAATAAAAATATTCCACTGTTCCAATACCAACTACCTTGTTTTATAAAATCTTCTGCAACAGCTTTTTGAGGTTTTTCAACAAATTGTTTAACCTTGCCGGTTTCAACATTAATATACCCAAAACCTGTTTCCGGATAATCAGGTTTGACACCAAAAGTTACTATATTACCATCAAGAGCAAATTGTTCAGCTTTTTTTATTGTATGTTCAAACTTCTTAGTTTGCTTTATTATATGGTCTGATGGAGCAACAAGAATAAGAGGGTCGTTATCCGTTTCTAATGATTGAATATATTTTGTAGTAATAGCAACTGCCGGAGCAGTATTTTTTGCTATAGGTTCAGATAAAACTTTAGTATCTTTAGCAAGTGAAGAAAGTTGATATTTAACATTAGAAAAATGCTTTGTATTAGTTATACTTATTATATTTTCAGCAGGAATAAAAGAAGCTAATCTTTCAAAAGTTTCTTGTAAAAGACTTTCATTATTTTGTATGTTCAGCAATTGTTTTGGACACATTTCTCTTGATAATGGCCATAATCTGCTACCTGAACCACCTGCTAAAATAATACTATACATACTGTTTATCCCTCATCTTCCTTATATTAATTATATCATCAAATAATACTGATAAAATTCGTTGTTACAAAACTTAATATTATGTTATAAAAAAAGCAATTTTTTCTAAGTTAAATACTTTATATATACATAAGAGATATTTAAGAGAGAAAGAGAGCAATAATTATGCAAAGAATGAGTGCTGTTGAACGTAATAAAAAACCAATCGGAACTTTAGATATTCCAGATGATTTTACAAAATATTATTTAAACAAAAAAGATAAACAAATGAGATTTAACAATGCAAAAGACCCAATTTATCACGTTTTTGCAAGTATTGATAGAAGACCTTTATCAGAGTTATTCAAAGGCTTTATCAGAGAAACATATAAAGATACCGTACGTTATATCAAAAAATTAGCAGCATAACGTAGAGTAAAATTAGAGGAAAAGGAAACAGGGATAAAAAATAGGACGACAATCTTGTCGTCCTATTTTTATATTATTTGATACCAAGTTTATCCGGCATATTTTGAAAGAATTTCATTTTTCCAATTATTAAAATCAGCATATTCTGGAGATTTCATATCTATTTTTTTATCTGATTTTTTGTTATGTGCATAAACTTGAACTAACTTATCAAGCATTTGTCTATCATTTTCAACAGTATTATAAGAAGTTAACACAGTATCAAGTTTATCTTCTTCCATACTCTTCTTAAGATTGATATTATCTAATTTTGCCTTAGATGAGTAATCATTATTATCAATTTCAATTTTTGCTTGATAATCAGCTATATGCTTGTCTAATGTACTAATAGATTGTTCAATGTTTGCTTGTTTTTTATCGTTTATAGATTCAAAATCACCAAACACTTTATCTTTCTTTGCAACAGCTTCTTTATCATTCTTAGCTAATTTCATAACTGGAGTATTCTTTTCGAATGTTGCTTCTGAAATTTTTCCTTTTTCAAGTTTATCAAACTCTTTAAGAATTGGTGCAATATATTGTCTTACTGATGCAACATTAGCCTCTACGTTATCTTCCTTATTGATAGCTAATCTATCAATATATCCGTGAATTGGGTCATCTGCAGTACCTCTGTTCCAACTCAAGTTTTCATTCAAGTTATTCTTAACAATAGATTTGTATTTATCTTTATCATTGAAGAATACATCTAAACCTTCATCAAATTTTTCAGCCAAGTTGTGACCATAATGAGCAAACCATTCTTGTTCGTGTTCAGTACCTTTTAAACCATGTTGTTTAATATCGTTTGCATAACTACCATCATATTCTGCAACAAATCCATTTTTACCATCTGTAATTGTATCAACAAAACCACCTGTTGCAGTTGTGATTATTGGAGTACCCATTGCATAACATTCACCTTGAGTCAAACCACAAGGTTCAAATGTTGACGGAGCACAGAAATATGTAACTGCAGAATACAATGATGGATTTGGCATAAAGCCTTGTAAAACTTGAATTCTGTTTACATCGTCTTTATTTTTGTAATTATCCGGGTTTTTCAATGCATCTAAGAATTGTTTTTCATGACCTTCTTCAAGTTCACCACCTGCAATTACTACAGGTTTTGGTTGTCCTGGGTGTTTTTCGTCCCAAGTATTAAACATTTCTTGAACTGCTTTTTGGAATGTACCTAAACCTTTTTGGTCAGTCAATCTGTGAGCAAATGCAATCATTGGTGCATTTTCAAAATCTTCTCTTGTAATTTTTATTGGTTCACCGATTGATTGATATCTAAAACCACCTTTAGGAGGTTCTTTATCCATAACCGGTTTCAAGAAATTATCAAAGAATTCCATTTTGTTATGTTGTCTATCTTCCATTACTTCATCTATTGGAGTGTAATGGTTGTATGTTTTTAAGTCAATTCCAAACTTAGCTTTCAACCAGCCGGCTTTTGATTCTGTAGTATTTAAGGCTCTATCTAAACCATTAACTTCACCCTTGATAGTATCACCGTCTTTACGTTGATTAATAATATCAAATGCCATGCCTGAAGCTTGTTTGCCAGCTTTTAATTCTTTTTCATAGTTTCTTGATACAGGAACATAATAATCTGACAATGAAATACCATGTGCCAAGTTATTAAATTGTCTATCATTTTCATTATCTTTTGAATAAACAACTGCGTTATCAACATCGGCATACTGACTTCCTGTTGATGCATTTTCAGTAATACCGTAAGCATAAGAATCATATAATGTATTTACGATATTTTCTGTAACCATATCACTACGTTCTATTGAGTCATTACGAGTACCACCAGAAATACCTGCGTTGTGACCAATCATCAATAACGGCATATCTCTTAAGGCATCTTTTACATCATCGTCAATTACGTTATAAGCATTTTCCATTGGAGCTTTGTATCTTAACAAACCAGCCATTGGTGCTGCGTGCCAGTCGTTTAATATCATTGAAACAGGAGGATTTACAGAATCATAAGCTTCTTTATCTACAACCTTAATTTCTCCTAAACCTGTTTTTTGTTTACCTAGAGCTTGAGAAACTTTTGCTTCAGCTAACTGATATACAGCTTTTGATAAAAATGCAAATTTTTCCGGTTCATCAGCATTTACATTGTTTGCGTAAATATCTCCACCAAAATTATCTGAGTTTTTAACAAATATAATTTGTTGATCTGGATTTTCTGCCTTTTTACCATCTACACCTTGACGTTTAGGGTGTCCTACAAAGAATTCAACTTTTTGGTTAAGAACTTTGTTACCACGATATTGTTGAACAGGCATTTCAGCCATTTTCTTCAAGTTAAATGTTTCTCCACCATAAATATATTTGTATGATTTTCCAGTTTTTTCGTTACCGTATTCTACAAACTCAGCTTTTCCTTTTTGTTGATACATAGGAATAAATACCGGATTATCAATACCCATATCTGTAAAGTTGTTTTGAAGTTCCATTGGTACAGAACCTAAACCACCCGCTTTAATTGGGTCAAACTCTGCAGTAATAGCCCAAGTTGCATTTGATTTCATTAAAGGTACATATTTTTTATGATAGTTTGTAATAATTTCTTTAGTTTGACCAGGTTTACGACCAGTACGATACATTACTGCAGTATGAATATCGTCCATCGCTGATTCGATTTTACCTTTATTCATATATTTTTCATTATTATTCACAACCATTAAGTTCAACCCATGCCATGGTTGACGGTGAATTTTTAATGCTAAACTATTTTGATTAGAAACAGAATTTGCACGACTCATTGCACTGTTTGCGGTATCCATTGCTTGATTTGCTTTTCCTTCTACAGAATTAGCTTTGTTTTCTGCATTTTGAGCTTTTCCATCTGCTTCATTTGCTCTTCTCATAGCTTCGCTAGCGGCATTTTCTGCTCTACCAACTCTACCTTCTCTTTCATTGGCTGCATTTTCAACTTTCATTTTACTATTGTTTATTTCATCATCAGTCATACCGATGTTTTTTAAGGTATCTTTATTCTTATCAAAATGGTTTACAACAGCACCGCCTGTTGCTGCACCTAATATCCCAACAATAAAAGAGGTTGTATTTTTCAAGGTTTCTTTATCTACAGGAGCTCCTCCGCCTTTAACCATGCGTTTTTCCAGTTCCTCTAATTTATTCAAAACAGCTTTTGAATTTCTTCTGTTACCAACAACGGCAACTGCAGATGCCCCAATCGCAACTGCTGATGCACCTGCTGCTACATATGGCATTGCTTTATCTAATTTTGATTTTTTATCAGATTTTGAAGGCTCATTTGATACAACTTGTGTCGTCTGATTTCCTTGTTGTACGGTTCTTGAAACCAAATTTTGTGGTGCAGCCTTAAAAGACTTAAATACATTTGGCTTACCAACACCTAAAACATCTGACATAACTTTACTCCTTAATTAACACAACCTTTTTAATATATAAATAAATACACCTTTTTAATGTAACTATATTATAAATAAGAATCAAAAAGATTATTTTTTGCTTAAAAACTTTGAAATGTTACAAAAATTTAATAAAAATTTACATTAAAACATATAAATTGTTACAAACTTTAAAAATAGTATTATTTAATGTAAACTTTGATTAGGTAAATTTTTACATGAGGAGAGTTTATGCACGAATATGTTTTCAAAATGAAAAAAGGTGATATCGAAATTGAATTAAAATCAGATGATATTGAATTTGTAGAAGAACAATTAAACAAATGGCGTGATGAATTATTGAAAGGCAATCAATAAAATAAATGTATACAATTGTTTTAAGAAAAGGTGATATAGAATTAGAATTAACTACAGATGATAAATCTGCAGTTGAAAAGCAATTGGACTTGATTATACATCAAGCTTCAAATAAACCTAAACCAAAAGTTTTTGAAGAATTTTCTCAACAAAACATTAGTACAGAAAACTGTGTACAAAACTCAGAACCTACGCAAAGTTTTGACCAAAATATGATTAAAGACGAGGAGATTCCTCAACAAGAACATAAAACTCCAGAGGAAGTTCAAGTTCAACCGGTTGTTTTTGAGCATATTTCACAAGAAGAACAACAAACTGTTATTAATCAACCAGAAAATATTGTAAACGAAGATATAATCCCTCAAAACATTGATATAGGTCCGGTAAAACCTATAACAATCAATTCTTTGCAAAATCCAGAACCAGAACCTCAACCTGATTTTGATAAGATTTTGAACAATGAAATGTCTACGCAAATTGAAACCCCGCCAATAGATAAAGATGAGAGATTTATCCAATATGTTGAAGGAAAATCAGCTTTAGATAAACTAGATTTTCTTGTAATTACGGCTCAATATCTTGCCCAATATGAAAACATGAATACATTTAATCTTAAACATATTAATGCAAAATTAATGCAAAACTTTACTATTATTGTTGACCATTCAATATTACAAAGTGCCATTGCCAGAGAATTTATTACACAAATACATCAAGGTAATGATGATGTATCTTCTGAATATATGCTTACAGAAAAAGGTCTTAGGAGTTATTAGTGAAACGAGTAGCAGTAGCTCTTAGTGGAGGTTTGGATAGTAGTGTTACAGCATTTTTATTAAAAAATGCTGGATATGAAGTTGTTGGATTGACAGGGAAAATGATTAATTCCGAATCCGCAGAAACAATTATTACTAATGCAAAACAAGTTGCCGATTTTCTTGGGATTAAACATTATGTACTTGAT
>CAKUVB010000095.1 GCA_934693215.1 uncultured Candidatus Melainabacteria bacterium | reverse complement strand
ACATTTAAAAGAGTAACGATATTGTTACTCTTTTTGTGTTGTTTATTGAATATAAAGCAATTTTTTTATTTACAAGTTTTTATATATATGTAAATAAAAAAGGAGAATAATATGGTTTCAATAAATTCAGAAAATGTCATAAAAACTGCTGAATCAGGTTTAAAGAAAAAAGCTTTTGGTGGTGTATCATTAGAAAGTGCAAAAGAGGCTATTCAAAAAACTGCAGATGGTGTTAAACAACTTGCAGAGAATGCAATAGGCTCAGTTCAACAAGAGTTAGAGAATTTCAAAGGTAAATCTGCACAAGAAATGGCAGAATTGACATCAAAAAAAGATGCAGTGATTCTAGGAAAAGATAAACAAATTGCCCAAAAAGATGAGCAATTAAACATTATTCAAAAAGCTCTTAATACTGCAAAATCTATAAAAGAAGGTAAACCTAAAAAATTAAAAAATGGTAATTATGAAATTTCAAAAGTAAATAAAAATGGTGCTAAGATGACAACAGAAAAAACTGCTGATGGAAAATTGGTAAAAGTTTCTGTTGAAACTTTAGATGGTGATGTAAGAACTACACGCTATAGTCTAGAAACAGGAAAACCAAAATCAACATATACAAATGTTAATGAAGAGACAACTCTTAAGTATGATAATGATGGTAAATTAAAATCAAAAGATTTAGTAAATGTTAAAAAATCTTCTGTTCAAAAACCAAAACTACTATCAGAAGATATTATTTCAACTGATACTCGTAAGGGTATAGATAATATCAAAAAAACGTATTCAGACGGGTCTTATCAAATGATTGAATATAGTAAATCTGCACAAACTCCTCTTGCAAGTGAAAAATTTAACAAAGAAGGAAAGTTAGTTGAAAAAGCAAGAACGACTTTAGATAATTCTGGTAAAGTTGCATCTACAGCTACTATAAAACTTAATCCGGAAACGGGTAAGAGTGTCGAAATAATTAATCAAAATGCAAATGGAAAATCTTCAAGACGTTTATTTAATGAAGAAGGAAAGCACTATAAAACAGAAGAAAAAACAAAACAAGGTTTAAAACGAATTATTACAGCAAAAACAGATAAATATGGTAATGTTGACGATTCAAATCCTACTTTAAAATATGTTTATCCTAAAGAATCATTGATAAAAAGCTCAACTGTAGAGTTAGAATCTAGATTTTATGCGAATAAAGAAATTTTAAAAATGAAAGATGGTTCAACTGTTACAATGGGTATAAATAATAACTATACACCGTATGATGTAACAATAAAAAAACAAGGTGAAGCACCTAAAGTATTAGAAAGAGAAGAAGGTGCAGAATATCTTAAAAAAATAGGAAAAGTTGGATATCGTCAAGATGAAGATTATTATTCTAATGTATTAAGATAAGAGGGAACGAAAGTTCCCCTTTTTTATGCTTAATATCTCGTAATTAAAGACTTGTAAGATATTTTTGTTTATAATAATATAGTTTTGTTGACTGCCGAAATACGCTTTATTTTGAGCAATAATTAATTCGGTAAGAACGAGTACTCGGATACTGCAAGTGTTTGCTTGTAAGTCCATAATAGAAAAGGAAGTAAATATGAACACAGATCCTATAGCAGATATGCTAACTAGAATCAGAAATGCTAATATTGTTTCTCATGAAACAGTATCTATGCCTCTTTCAAAATTGAAATTATCTTTAGCTGAATTGTTAAAGAGCGAAGGTTTTATTAATGGTTATTCTGTTAAAGAAGAAGGTAAATTCAAATCTTTAGTTATCGAATTGAAATACGATGAACAAGGAAAACCTGTTATTACTAATCTTCAAAGAGTTTCTAAACCTGGTCTTAGAACTTATTGTAAAGCTAAAAACTTACCTCAAGTATTTGGTGGTTTAGGTATCGCAATTGTTTCTACTAGCAAAGGTTTATTAACAGATAGAAAAGCTCGCAAAGAAAAATTAGGCGGCGAAATTCTTTGTAACGTATGGTAGTTTTTAATCCTGTTACATTCAAAGTCCAGTTTGGTTTGTAGTTACAAACTTAGATTGATATTATCAGATATCAACACCAAACTATTCTGTTCATTGAAAGTAAAGCAGGCAAACTACAGTCAAACTTACAAAAAGTAAAATACTCAAAGTGGTGTAATTGACAGAAAACCCACTTTTTATAAAAAGGAGAAAAAATATGTCACGTATTGGTAAAAAACCCGTTGAAATTCCTTCAGGAGTTGAAGCTAAATTAGACGGTCAAACAATTACAGTAAAAGGACCTAAAGGTACTGAAACTGTTACAGTAAGAGATGAAATTAAAATTTCTATTGTTGATAATCACGTTATACTTGAACCTACTAATGATGAAAGAAAAACTAACGCATTACATGGTCTTTCTAGAACATTAGTTGCAAATGCAATTGAAGGTGTAAGTAAAGGTTTTGAAAAGAAATTAGAAATT
Source organism: uncultured Candidatus Melainabacteria bacterium (assembly GCA_934693215.1). Lineage (GTDB taxonomy): Bacteria > Cyanobacteriota > Vampirovibrionia > Gastranaerophilales > Gastranaerophilaceae > UMGS1585. The sequence continues at coordinate 4,340 of CAKUVB010000095.1, read as the reverse complement.
CAAGGTGTTGGTTATCGTGCTAACATGGAAGGAACAAAACTAAATATGCAACTAGGTTACTCTCACCCAGTTCTTATTGATCCACCTCAAGGTATCACAATTGCTGTTGAAAAGAACGTAAATATTACTGTAAGTGGTTCTAATAAACAAATGGTTGGTGATGTAGCTGCTGCTATCAGAAGCAAACGTCCTCCAGAAGTTTATAAAGGAAAAGGTGTTCGCTACGAAGGTGAACACATCAGACGTAAAGCTGGTAAAGCCGGTAAAAAATAGATAGTTCTTAGGCGAACGAAGTGAGCCTTAGAAATATCTATCCTGAACTTGTTTCAATTATTTTAATTGTTTGTATGTTTCAGGAATATAATATAAATAGTAAAGCCCGCATAAACCCTTAGTAAGTGGCTAAGAAGGTTTGGGTTAAGGAGAAAAGAAAATGATTAAACAAGAAATTAGAAAACCTAGAGTTCAAAAAAGACATAAATCAATCAGAGTAAATATCTCAGGTGATTCTGAATACCCAAGATTAGCAGTATACAGAAGTACTAAACATATTTATGCTCAAGTTATTGATGACGTTAAACATGTTACTTTAGCTTCTGCTTCTTCAAATGATAAAGAATTGCGTGCTAAATTATCACATGGTGGTAATATTGAAGCTGCAAAACTTGTTGGTGAAGAAGTTGCTAAAAAAGCACTTAAAGCTGGTGTTAAAGGTGTTGTTTTTGATAGAGGTGGTTTCCTTTATCATGGAAGAATCCAAGCACTTGCTGATGCAGCTAGAGAAGCTGGTTTAGAATTCTAATCTAAAGAATTTATATTCTAAAAAGTAGAGCAAAGTTTGTATATTACAAACCTTGCTCTCTTTTTATGTATATATTGTCATTCTTCTCTTTTTTATGATAATTTAGAAGAATGATAGAACTTTTAATAATGTATATTTTATCAAAATCACCGCATACAATGTATGGTGTTTTGAAGGATATTTTAAAAAACTTTTCGCCTTACACCAAGCCTAGTTTTGGGACTGTAAAACCAGCACTTTTGAGGCTTGAAAAAAAAGGTGCAATTTGTTCAAACAAATCAATTTCTGATGGGGGTAAGGTTTCAATTTTATATGCTTTGACTCCTGATGGACTTAGTATTTTAAAACAAAAAATATTAGAAGTTGATACAGAAAATCCTGTTCAGTTTCTTTCTAATGCAAGAATACAGTTGGCTTGTGCCGGTTTTTTAGATATGGCATCACAACAAGAATTATTCCTAAAACTAAAAAAAAGGGCAATTCTTATAAAAACTGATGCAGAAAGCAAAATATCTGATGAAACCATATCACCAACATATTTTCATAGGTTGGTGTTAGATAACTCAATTTGTGAATATAATAATTTTATAACTTTATTAGAGGGGTTAGAACGTGGCGGCAATAGTTAGTTCGGTAGAAGATGGTTCAATAGCAGAAGAACTAGAAATAGAAGCTGGTGATGAACTCTTATCAATAGATGGTCAGAAAATGCTGGATATGATTGATTATGGTTTCTATTGCAAATCAGAACTTCTTACCCTTGAGATTAAAAAAACTAATGGTGAAATTGAAGAAATTGAACTCGAAAAAGATTATGATGAAGATTTAGGTATAGTTTTTGAAAGTGCAGTTTTCGATAAAATAAAACCTTGTTTAAATAAATGTATTTTTTGTTTTGTAGACCAACAACCAAAAGGCTTGCGAGATACTCTTTATATAAAAGATGATGACTATAGATTGTCTTATTTACAAGGTACTTATATAACATTAACAAATTTGAAAGATGAAGATAAACAACGAATTTCAAGAATGCATTTAGGACCATTTTATGTTTCTGTCCATACAACGAATCCTGATTTGAGAGTAAAAATGTTAAGGAATCCAAATGCCTCGAAAATAATGGAAAATTTGAATTGGTTTAAGGATAATGAAATTCCATTTCATGCACAGATTGTTTTATGTCCTGATGTAAATGACGGTGTAGAATTGGATAGAACACTTAAAGATTTGTCAACATTGGGAGAAAATTTATTGTCTGTTGCTATTGTTCCTGTTGGAATTACGCAATATAGAGAAGATAATATTTTGAAACAGGTAACTCCTGAGGTTGCAAAACAAACAATTGAAATCGCAAGTAAATATAAAAAAGTTTGTTGTTCAGATGAGTTCTTTTTGCTTGCAGAAAAAGATATTCCTTCTACGGATTATTATGGAAACTTTTGTCAATTAGATGATGGTGTGGGTGCTATAAGAGCATTAATTGATGATTTTGATTCATACGAATTACCAGATGAACTTTCTGAACCATTGGATTTCGCATTTGCAACATCTTATGCGGGGAAAGATGCGATAGAATATGTTTCAAAGAGGCTTAATAGGATTAAAAGTATAAAAACGTCTGTTTATCCTGTTAAATCAAATTATTGGGGGCAAAATATTACAGTTGCAGGGTTAATAACCTCTCAGGATTTAATAAATACAATAAAAGATATAAAAAGTGATTATATAGTTGTTCCAGGTGTAATGTTGAAACCATATACGGATAGTTTTTTGGACGGTGAAACTTTATCTCATGTAGAGCAAATAACAGGTAAGAAGTTTATTGTTATTCATAATCAGTATTCTTTGGGTGAGTTGATAGATTTTATCAATTGTTATACTGAGGATTAAGAATATTTATATATGTATAGGCATTAAAATCAACACTACCAAAAATTAGTTTCATTCTAGTATCAGTATCTGGAATAAGTTTTGCGAATTGGATAAATTCTTGATTGAAGTCATCGTTTGTTTCTCGAGCTTTTAATTTAGTTATTAAATTATGAGATTGGTAAAGTTCAAGATAGACACCATCGTCCTTTTTTTCTCCAATAACTCTATAAAAACCACAATCTATAATTTTGCCATTAGAAACAAAATTTACAGGAATATTGAGGACTTGACATTCTTCAGCTTCTTCAAGAGGGGTTTGGCTTTCAATATTCTCCTTATGTGCGTCCATATTGTCGTGTAAACTCTTTCCTTTTAATTTTCGGATAGCTTTTTCTTTCTGACGATTCATTTTTTTATTTTTTTTAGCTTCAAGAGCATTCATAGTTTCTTCAAATTGTTTGTTTGTAATAACTTTTTGACCGTCCCAAGCATTGTCGATATTGTCATATTTTGACCAATCAACTTCTTCTGCACATATTGGAAGTGCAAATAGTGAAAGTATTAAAAGTAAAACAATTTTTTTACGCATATATTAAGTTTATAATGTTATTTTTATATAAGTAAACATCTAAATAGAGTAAAGTGTTTATTTTTTTATATAAATAGTGTATAATTAAAGTGTTATATCTATTATGGAATAAAGGCAATATATCATTGGGAATCGGTTTAATACTAATAATAACTTGTATAGGCTTATTTGTCCTATATAGTGCTTTGGCATCTGCAGAGAATAATGACCAAGGAAAAGGATTGCAGGTTACAACTAAAAATATATTGGAACAAGTTGAAAACCTATACAATGAGAAAGAATATACTATTCTTGAGATTTTGGCTAAAAAATATTTGGAACGAGTACCAAAACATTATGGTGTTCGTTGCTATTTGGCAAAGTGTTTTTACGATACCAATAAGATTACTCAAGCGATATATGAATGTTTAAAAATATTGAAACGTAATAAAGAGTTTGATGATATACGTTTAATTTTAGCAAACTGTTATAGAAGAAAAAATTTAACAATAGAAGCATTGAAACAGTTCGAAATCTTGTATAAACGAGGTAATAGGTCTGTAGAAGTAATAAAAAATATGGCAGAATTGTTTAATGATGTAAGTCAGTACAGTGCATCAATTAAACTGTATAATATGTTAGTTCCAATGACAAAAGATAATCGTGAGATTTCTGAATATAAGCTTATATTGGCGAAATTGAACGAAAAAATTGGTGATTATGCTGCTGCATTTGAAGCTTACAAAGCTAGATTGCAACTTACTCCAAAAGATTATGATACTCGTAAGAGAATGATTCAACTTTATTTAAAAGTTGGAAATATGGGTAAGGTTATTTCTTCTTTAGAGGAAATGTTGGATTATGATTTGCCACAAGAAATGAAATTGTGGGCTTTAGAGTTGATTGTTAAAACTTGTCGAGAAGTTGGAGAACAAATGAAAGCTCTAACTCATATTGAAAAACTTATTGATTGTCCTGGTAGTAATGTATTAGAAGCTAAATGCGTGATGGCAGATATTTATTGTACTCTTGATAATTTAGAGGCTGCGGAAGGTGTTTTAACGGATTTGTCTATGGAACACGAGGATAATGTAGAGG
>CAKUVB010000094.1 GCA_934693215.1 uncultured Candidatus Melainabacteria bacterium | reverse complement strand
CTTATATTATTTACTTGTCATTTTGAGTCAGTTGGCAGAGCATACTCTACATTTCTAACTCCGTCGCTTCCGCTCCTCTGGGAGCTATTACGACTTATATTGTCAAAAGATTTCTGCTAAGACCTCTCTTAACTCCGTAAACCTATTCTACCGTATAAAGATTTTTAGTCAATAATTATTTTTATACAGGTGCTAAGAATAAAGTTACATTTCTACCTTCAAGTCTTGGTGGTTTTTCAACTGCAATAGTATCACCTTTCAAGTCTTCCATAAACTTGTTTGCCAAATCCAATGCCAATCTTGAATGTTGCATTTCTCTACCTCTCAACATTACAACAATTTTAACTTTGTTGCCTTGAGCGATAAATTTATTAATATTTTTAATTCTTACTTGATAGTCATGAGTGTCTATTTTATAACGAACTTTAACTTCTTTGATATCAACAGTATGTTGTTTTTTCTTCGCTTCTTTTGCTCGTTTTTCTAACTCATACTTATATTTGCCATAATCTAATATTTTAGCAACAGGAGGTGCTTGATTTGGACTAACAACAACCAAATCTAAGTTTACTTCTTCAGCCATAGCTAATGCTTTTGATGTTAAAACAACTCCATGATTTTCACCTTTGTCATCAATAAGTCTTACTTCTTTTGAACGGATTTTTTCATTGATTAGGACTCTATCCTTGTTATTTCCTCTGTTTCCGTATCTTGAATCTTCGTTTCCTATGGCTTGGTCTCCTTTATAATGTATTATATTATCTGTAACGCAAATATAATAACACATTTCTCTTTTTTTTGCAAAGAATATAATTAAAACTCCGAATATTTCACCCAATTGGGTTTTATCCGGAGTAATATTTTTCCCTAAATTACACTTAACCTTCCTTACTTATCACTGTCACTCAGCCATTTGTAAGACAAAAGACTGCTTGAAAATTCTTTGTCCTCATCACCATAGAATATGGAAGTGCTTTTAATCATTTTATTTTCGTCTTCAACTTTTCGTTTTGCCATTTTTGAAGTTAAATTATAAGCCTGAATTTCTCCAGCTGTCACTTTGCCATCATGGTTTGTATCTATTTCTGAAAAGTGATCTAAAATTGTTCCTTGCATATCAGATGAAATTCCGCTCATACTACCCAATTGTGTAATTTGTTGTCTTGTCAAACCTTGATTTGCAACTTGAGTCATAAGTTTTTGGACTTCATCTGTTGAAAGTGTTCCGTCACCATTTTTATCTAATGTGCCGAAATTTTGACTTAGATAAGATGCAAAAGTTGCACCATAACCGCCAGTAGAAGTTAATAATGATGTGTTCCCCATCGCCTCTACTAAACTTGATTGTGTAAGACCATCTTTATATAAATTTGATAAAACTGCATAAGAATTAGACATGCCTGCCTGTATCCCTTTTATTAGGGACGTTCCGTTTAAATAACTAGCCATTTCTGGGGGGCTCCTATATATTTTTATTACCTACACTACAATATTAATGATTTTTTCTTCTAAATCAACCATTCATATGAATGATTTTAAAATAAATAGTCATCTTTATTCTATAAACTCTACAAATCCGATAAATATATCAAGTTAAAATTTATAAAAAACAGTCAAACGTCTAATATACAATTGACTATGTACGTTATATTATATTTTTGTCCCGTATATAGCTTGGAAGAAAAGGTGAATCAATGGAGTTAACGGATAGAGAAATACAAGTTTTAACATATATTGCCGAGGGATTAAGTAATGAAGAAATTGCCAAAAAAATGATACTCAGTATTCATACAGTAAAAGCTCATATATGTTCTATATTTGCAAAACTCCACGCAAATGGTAGAGTTCAAGCGGCAGTAAAAGCTTTAAAAATGGGAATAATTTAGACTTAATATGGAACCTTTTTTACCCCAATATAAAATTATCCCATTAAAAAATTCCGAAACTTATGTCTCGGAATTTTCTTAAACTTTGTTTTGTCAAAAAGACTAAGCACGTTTTTTAGCAGTGATTGCTAATTTGTGTCTTCCTTTTGCTCTACGTCTATTCATAACTTCTTGACCGCCAGGAGTTGACATTCTAGCTCTAAAACCACTAACTCTTTGTCTTTTTATTTTAGTTCCTTCTAGTGTACGTCTCATTTTTCTATTCCTTTTTTAGCTACTTTATATTATTATGCTTATATATATTATAGGAAACAATTAGAATAGTCAATAAAAGGTTAATTATTATGAACAAAAAAATTGGATTTATCGGTTGCGGTAAAATGGCAAGTGCCATTATTGGAGGAGTTATATCTTCTAAGTTTGTAGATGCAGATTGTATTACAGCATCAGAAATTTCTGTTGAGGCTGCAGAAGAAAAGAGTAAAAAGCTAGGTATAAAAGTTGTTACAAATAACAATGAATTGGTTAAAAACTCAGATGTTATATTTATTGCAACAACTCCTAATTTTGTAGAAGGAGTTTTGAACGAAATAAAAGATTCTGTTACAAATGACAAGCTTGTAGTATCTATTGCAGCCGGTGTAACTACAAATTTTATTCAAAACATACTTCCTGAAAATACTAGAGTTGTAAGAGTTATGCCTAATACCCCAGCACTTATTTGTGAGGGTATGAGCGGAATCGCAGGTGGTAAGTCTGCAACAAAAGATGATGTTGAGTTTGTAAAACAATTACTTTCAAACATTGGTAAATGTATTGTAGTAGAAGAATCTCAAATAGATATCGTTACTGCAATTTCAGGCTCTGGTCCTGCTTTTTATTACAAAGTTATCAACGAAATTGCAAGAGCTGGAGAAAAACTTGGACTTGATTATGAAAAATCGTTGACACTTAGCATTCAAACTGCAATTGGTTCTGCAAAAATGTTATTAAATAGTGACAAATCTGCAGAAGAACTTATTGCAAGTGTAGCGACTAAAGGTGGTTGCACAAGGGTTGGTGTTGATTTTATGGACGAAGAAAAAACAAATGAACTTTTCTACAACCTAATCGACAAGACTCGTGAAAAAGCAAAAGCTTTAGGAAAATAAATATATGAAAGAGATGCTGAAAAGCCTTTCTCAAAACAAAAACTTTTTAATGTTTTTAACCTCAATAGTTTATATATTGGGGTTATTTGCATATTTTAATAACCAACAACTAATATTTTGTGCAATTGTTTCAGTTGTTGGAATAATAATGATTTTAAGGAATTATTTTCCTATAAAAATTATTTTGATATGGATTTTGATGTTTTATTTTGGGTTCTTTAATGCTCAATTAAGAATAAAAAACTCTGATGATTTGTTGATGCTCGCACCTCAAAAATCAGTTATTGAAGGGCAAATCATATCAATCCCAAACACCACAAGAGATGATACTCTAAAGTTTTTCTTTAATGTTAATAAAATCAAGTGTGATGATAAAACGATTACAGTTCCTAATAATAAAACACTGGTTAGTTTAAAATATGATGGTGAAATTAAAAACAAACCACTTATAGGCAATTCGTATTCAATAGAGGGGAAATTGGTCGCACCATTTCGTTCTACTAACCCGTCACAATTTAGTTATGCGAATTATTTAAGAAATTTTCAGGCATACACAGTATTTTATTCAACAGAAAAAGATTATCATTTGATACCAACACAACTTTCTTTAAGATGGAAAATACTTCAAGGATTGAATAATTCAAGAATAAACATATTGGATTCACATTCAAAATACCTAAAAAGTCCGAATATTGAAATTTTAGGTGGTATTGTTTTTGGAGATGATGCAATTGCACCGCCTGATTATATAAAAACAACTTTTATTAATTCAGGATTGCTCCATATTTTGGCAGCCTCTGGTATGAATGTTGCGTTTATATATGGGTTTTTGTTTTTCTTTTTAAGGAAATTGAGAGTACCTTATAAAATATCAGTTTCGGCAGGTATATTTGTTATAATACTATATTCATTAATGACTGGGCTTGGGCCTTCTGTCATTCGTGCGGCAATAATGTTGATATTTATTTTGCTTGGAAAATTAATTGATAGAGATGCTCATAGTATTTCGTTATTGGCATTTGTCGGGTTACTTATGCTAATTTATAACCCAGCTTTTATCAATGATGTTGGGTTTCAATTATCTTTTATTGTTACATTTGGGTTATTGTTATGTACAAATATTGTAATGGGATATTTTAAGAGGTTGCCTAATTGGTTGTCAGGTGCAATTTTTGTACCTCTTATCGCTCAAGTATGGGTTATACCAATACAAATGTTTTATTTTAATAATATTAGTTTATATTCGGTATTTGCAAATATATTGACTGTTCCATTTTTATCTGTAATCAGTTTTGGTGGTTTTGTTAGTTCAGTATTTGCATTGATAAAACCAATATCTGATATTGTTTGTAGGATTTTTGATTTTGTGTTGAACCCTCTTTTGAATATATTGGTTTGGATTTCAAATTTCTTTTCAGGTCTGCCACATTCTTTATTTATCACAACTCACCCATCAATTTTACAAGTTATTTTATACTATTTAATTTTATTACTTGGGGTTTATATCTTGAAAAATAGATTTGTTGATAAAAAGCCAATATTTATTTTTCTTGGATTGATTGGTTTATTGTTTTTGTCGACAATAAATATTCCGAATAAAAATCTTGAAATAATTTCGTTTGATGTTCAAAACGGTGATGCGTTTCTTTTAAAAACACCTCAAAACAGATATATAATTATAGATACAGGCAAATCAGGATATCGAGGAAGTTCTTCTAAAGCTAAGATGATTATTGTTAAATATCTGAGAGATAAAGGTATAAAAGAGATAGACTCCCTTATTTTAACCCATTTTGATAATGACCATTCTGGTGGTGCGATTGATTTAGTGAACGATGTAAAAATTGATAAAGTTTATGTAAATTCTCTTTCTGACGATTCAAGAATTGCAAAACAAATTTATAAAAAAGTTCCAAATCTCGTATGCGTAAAGGGTAAGACTTTAATTGTTGATGAAAATAATTTTTCGATTGAATTAAATAAAGCACATATTAATAAACAGAAAAATATAAGTGTCGATAATGAAAATTCAATTATTTCCATTGTTCGATACAATAAATTTAGTATGCTTTTTACCGGTGATGCTGGTGTAGTTGCCTTAACCCAGTTAAAATCACAATTACCTAGAAATATAACTGTTTTGAAGGTAGGTCATCATGGTGCAAAAAATGTTATAAATAAATCAATAATAGAATACTTAAACCCTAAAATTTCTTTGATTTCTGTAGGGGAGAATAGATACGGACACCCGAATAAAAAGACATTACAAGGATTGAGGAATACAAATATTTATCGAACAGACTTAAATCATTCAATAAAAATAGAAGTTTCTCCAGAAGAATATAAAATATATACGTATGATTCTGATAAGCTTAAATATGTACGTGACAGAATAGAAAAAATTAATAACTTATAAATATACTTCGCTTATACTTGTAATGATTCTTGTAGGATATAGTTATTTAAGGCAAAACTCTCGTTGTTTGAATGAATAGCGAATTCACAAGCCTCGTACTGAATAAGTCCCGATATAAAATAAATAACCAACATTAACATATTTCACGTCATTACGAGCGATAGCGACGTAATCCAGAACACCCATTCGTCATTCAAACCCATTACCTACTATGCTTCGCATAATCTACAATGTCATTCAGAGGGCGAAGCTTACTACGCCTCGCATTAAACGGGTACACTCAAATTCAAATCGAAAAAATACTTTTTCCGATTATGAATTTTCGATTTTCACCCTGTCTTGAATTTCTTCCATGCTCACAGAGTTTCGGCAAAGGAACTCCGTTCCAAAAGCCTCAATCTGTTCGCTATCCGGCATGAATGCCGTACAGAAATTCGCTCTGCTCGGCTTGCCGAAGAATCTCATACAAGGAAGAAAGCAAAGTTTGTTAGAGATCTTTCGCTTTGCTCAAGATGACGGAATATTTTAGTCATTCATGTATATGTTAAGTAATTCACTAACAAAAAATCATTAATCTCTAAACTCGTTTAAAGATTAATGATGTATTTATTCCACCGAACGCAAAATTATTACTCATCACGTATTCAGTATCAATATTGCGACCTTCACCAACAATATAATCAAGTTCCCCACATTCAGGGTCAATATTGTTAAGATTTAGAGTTGGTGCAAACCATTTATTACGCATCATTTCAATTGACAAAATAGCCTCTATTGCACCACAAGCACCTAACGTATGTCCTGTATAACTTTTTATTGTGCTAATTGGAACTTGTCTTTTGAAAGCATTTTGAGTTGCAATACTTTCTGCAATATCACCATTTTTTGTTCCTGTACCATGTGCATTTACATAACCAATATCATCTGCCGATATTCCTGCACTTTTAATTGAATTTTCCATAACAATTTGCATAGTATTCGGGTTTGGATTGGTAATGTGGGTTCCATCTGTATTTGTTGCAAACCCTACAATTTCTGCATAAATCTTTGCACCTCTATTTTTGGCATGTTCATATTCTTCAAGTATAAGTGTTCCGGCACCTTCACCTATTACAAGCCCATCTCTATCTCTATCAAAAGGTGATGGAGTTTTGTTAGGTGTATTATTTTTGATACTTGTTGCATAAAGAGTGTCAAAAACCCCTGCTTGTGAAGGGTGAAGTTCTTCCGCCCCACCGGCAATCATAATATCTTGTTGTCCGTATTTAATTGATTCATAGGCCATACCAACACCCAAAGAACCTGATGTACAAGCCGTTGATGTAGGTATAAGCCGACC
>CAKUVB010000093.1 GCA_934693215.1 uncultured Candidatus Melainabacteria bacterium | reverse complement strand
GATTCTAAGTGCGTGGATACCGTTTTCGATACATTGAATAGCTAATCTATAATCAAAATGAATATCAGCGACTAATGGAATATCAGTTCTCTTTACTATTTCTTTTATTGCTTCTGCCGCATCTTTGTTTAGAACTGCAAGTCTTGCAATTTCGCAACCTGCGTTTGAAAATTCTTTGATTTGGCGAACAGTAGCTTCAATATCTCTAGTATCAGTATTACACATAGATTGAACAGAGATAGGAGCTCCACCACCTATCTTTACGTTACCTATACAAATTTGTTTTGAGTTTCTTCTTTTTATCATATAATTAATTGTACAACGAAGAGGTGAAAAATGAAAATAGCAATTTTATCAGATATTCATGGAAATATGATTGCATTGAATGCAGTTATGGACGATATTCAAAAGAATGGTTGTGACAAAACTTTTTTCTTAGGTGATTATGCTCTTGCAGGCCCTGAGCCGGCACCGACAGTTGATTATTGTATGCATTTAAACACATACAATAATATCGAGATGATACAAGGTAATACTGATAAAATGATAGCTGAATATAATGATGAGATGTACAATAATTTATCAAGTGCAGCTCCGATTATGGCGAACGCATTGAGAGAAGATGTAAAGATTTTAAATGATAACCAAAAAGCTTTTTTAAGAGATTTGCCACCATATAAACTTCTTACAGAAGAAGGTATAAAAATTTTACTTGTACATGGTTCACCTCGTAGAAATAATGAAGATATTTTGCCTGATACTCCACCTCAAGAGGTTGAAGAAATGGTTAAAGATAGTGAGGCGACAATAATATTATGTGGTCATACGCATATTCCTTGCGGATTTCAGACTTTAAGCAAAAAAACTGTTATAAATGTAGGTAGTGTCGGTCGTCCATTTACTGAAAATCCAAAATCTTGTTATTTGATGCTGACTTTGAAAGATGGAAAATTTGTTATTGAACATAAGTTTGTAAGATATGATAATAGAAAATCGGCAGATATTCTTGCAAAACGTTCTTTTGAAGGTGCAGGAAAACTTTCAGAAGTTTTGATTAACCCAAAAGAAAGACATTTTTAGTTAACATTTCTTAAAAATTTAAAATGTATTAGCAAAAAAAATCCTTGATTGACATGTAATATATATACTATCAATTATAAGGAAACATTTATGCTAGTCGGATTAAGAAATTTCTCACAAGTTCAACAGAACAATTATGTTCAACAAAGAAATAATACTCAGTATTTTAATAATAGAGCTTCTGTAGGTGATACAGTACATTTTACAGGCATGTCTAAGCCTTCTCAATATAAAAATATTTTTGAATTTTTGGCAGCAAAAGTTCTTTCTACAAAGAAAAAAATTATTAGCGAAGATGAACTTTCAGCAACAAATATAAAAAAAGGTGTTGAGGCAGTGTTTAGCCCTGAAACTATTTATGGCCCATATACAAAAGCGAAACATTCTGAAATAAAATGGCAGCCTTATGTTCCGGAAGATGTTAAACAATTTAGTGTTGATAGAATTAATGATGCCAGAGTTGAAAGATTAAGTAAATGGAAAAGAGTTTTAGAAGGTAGTGAGAATGAATCTGATGGACAGATTTCAGATGCATTAAAGAAAAAACTTAATGATAATAAATCTTTAAGAATTGTTATTTGGAATGCAGTTAATAGTGAAATCAAAACAAATAATAGACATATTCCTGTTCCTTTTAACGCAAAAGCATTAGAACAAACAATAAAAGGGTTTGAGGCTATAGCTCCACTTGATAGAAAGGTTCGTTGCAAGGATATATCTTTTGTAGAAATGTATACTCATAGATTAAGAGATAATATTTTGATGGAAAAAGGAGTATCAGATGATGCAAAATCTGTATGGGTTAGAATTCCATCAATAAAACACGACCCTAAAAATAAGGCAAAAAATATTTCAGATGTTGAAACTCTTAGCTATCGTAACTGGTGTACAAGATCAAGTGTTGATAAAGCAGAAGATGTACTAAAAGATGGTGATTTTTATATTTATTTGGAACGTGGTAAAAATGATATGTGGCAACCTTTGATTGGTATGGCAAGTTTTGAAGATAAAATTTCTCAAATCCAAGGTGCAGACAATAATAATATTATTCCATTGAAACAATTACCAAAGGTAAAAGAATTTATAGAATCTAAAAAACTAAAATGCCAATCAGGTATAGTTGATGAAGGTCCAAGAGCAAATCAACAAATTTTGATTAGTGAAAAATTATCAGAACAAAGACCAAATTTAGAGAAATCTTTTGAAAAGGCACTTAAGACAGATGATATTCCAATGGTTTTTGAATATTTAGATAGATCTGTGAAGGTTTTAGATAATGGAACTTATGAAATAAAAGGGTATAAACCTACATATTTAGCAGATAAGAATAAAGGTATTGCTTTACCGTTGAATATGATGGGTGTAAATGAAGATAAATTATTGGAAAATGTAAGTGTAGTACGTGGGGATTTAATTCTTGATAATAAAGATGCGTTGTTGAATTCACATATTACAAAATTCCCTGAAAAATTAGAAAAAGTAACAGGAAAGATTACTTGTACAAAGGCACAGTATGAGCAGTTTGGGGATAGGCTTCAACAAGTAGCTACAAATCCTAAAAAAATTGTAGTTCATGATTAGAAGTTTATAAATATTTCCAACTAAAATATAATAGAAACTTATGAAATAATTGTTATAATAAAAATATGAATACTAACACTAAACAATTATTTAAGAATGTTGCAACATTTCCAGAGAATGAAAATTGGGAAAAGAATATAAGCAGACTTGGAAAGTTTTCTGCGAACAATGAGTTTGAAATTAGAACGGCTTTTGAACGAGATTATAACCGTATAATAAATTGTTGTGCATATAGTCGTTTGAAGCATAAAACTCAAGTGTTTTTTGCAACAGATAATGATCATGTTTGTACAAGAATAGAACATGTAAATTATGTAGCTTCGATTTCTAAATCTATTGCAAAATATTTAGGCTTGAATACAGAGCTTGTAGAGGCAATTTCTTTAGGTCATGATTTGGGACACTCGCCATTTGGGCATCATGGCGAGAGAATAATAATAAAAATCATGGAGGAAGAAGGGTTTAGTTATAAATTCTGGCATGAGTATAATAGCTTGAGGTTTGTTGATGATATTGAAACATTACCTAATCAAGAGGGGTGGAGTGAAAATCTAAACCTAACTTATGCCGTTCGAGATGGTATAGTAAGTCATTGTGGAGAAGTTGATGAGAATGCTCTTATTCCAAGAAAAGAATTTATAGATTTAAAAGAGATAAAAAAAGGACAGTATATGCCTTTTACTTATGAAGGGTGTGTAGTAAAAATTTCTGATAAAATTGCTTATTTAGGTCGTGATTTGCAAGATGCAGCATTGTACAACTTTTTTGATAAAAATGATTATTTAACATTAAGACAAATTGCAGAAAATATTGTTAAAGAAAAGGTAAAACTAAAAGAAATTAATACGACTTATCTTATGCACAAGTTTATTATTGATTTGTGTGAGAATTCAACACCTGAAACCGGCTTGAATTTTTCTCAAGAAAATTATGAATTAATGCGACAAATAAAAAAATTCAATTTTGAAAAAATTTGTATGAATAGAAGATTAAAACCATTTATGGAATATGCAAATTTGGTTTTGAGAACACTTTATAATTTCTTGAAGGATTATTATGCAGATTTTAATACGATAAGTAATCTCGCAAAAGATGCACCGTATTATAGAGAGATTATAAAAAGTTTTTGTAGTTGGTTGATTAAGTATTCAAATATTGATACCAAACAAAGAGTTAGTAAGAAATATAAAAATAAGATTATTTATAATATGGAAAATGAAATGGATTATAAACAAGCAATTATTGATTATATTTCCAGTATGACTGATAAATTTGCTATAAAGGTATATGAAGAATTAATTACGTTTTAAATGTTTCTATGTAGTTATAGTGTTGTTTTTGAGGGAATGTAATGAGCGAAGTAATGCAGAACACGTCATTCAGAGCCTTTAGGCGATGAATCTTTTTGTTGTACCGTCATTGCGAGCCACACAGTGGCGTGGCAATCCAGAATACAAAATCGTTATTCAGAATTTTATATAAGCCTATTCGTCATTCAGAGCCGTAGGCGAAGAACCTCAAGCAATGGAGAAAGCAAGACCAGTTAGAGATATTTCGCTTTCGCTCAAGATGACGTACAAACCGTCATTCCGTACTTGATACGGAATCTGTCAATGTTGATTTATTTATTCATCAAACGGACAGACCCTGAATCAAGTTCAGGGTGACGAAAAGTCATTCAGAGCCGTAGGCGATGAATCTCATGTAAGACTTGTTAGAGATATTTCGCTTTCGCTCAAGATGACGGAATATTTTAGTCATTACGGTTATCATTTATTCAAAGACAATAAAAACGGCAGATGAACTGCCGTTAAAAACCTTATCTTACTATCTTTCCCTAATTTCCCACATAGGGTTGATAAAGAAAACTTTTTATAAAATTTTCTTATCAATAAATTTGGTTTATGCTATATCGTTTTTGTTGACAACTGCAAAAAATGCATCGATATGTTCTGGTGTTTCTAGAACAGCAGCTACTTCGTTGAATAAGTCAGCTTGCTCACTAATTCTAGTAGCACTATCTGTTGCGAAAGCCGTATCTATAAGGGCACGTAAAACATTTGTATCAGCATCAGATATTTTAGCCATTTCTTTTATTTCTTTAGGTGTTTTAACTTTTCCAACATTAGCTAGTGCTGATTTTGTTTCTGCACTTACAGGTTTTTTTTCGATATAAGTATTAACTTTATCAATGTCTATATCATCATTAAGTAAAGCCATTAAATCATTAACAGAAACTTCATCAAATTCGCCTTTAGCTTGAGTTTTATTTGATTTAATGAAAGAATCACCAATAGGGTCACTAATGTTTGCTAATTGGTCTTTGAAAGCAGATTGAACATTTTTAGCTTCTTTAACTTCTTTTTCAGTATTTATTTGAGAGTCCTTTGTTTCAATGTTACCAGCATTTCTCATAGCTGAAAAGAAAGCATTTTTAAAACCATTAATATCGAAACCCATTATATTTCTCCTATTTCCTAATTGTTTATTTCTTATGTATATATAAAGTATATACAAGATAAAAAATTGCCTTTTGTTGATAATAATGTTAAGAAATGTTTACAATTTCCTCTATTTATATGATGAATTTTTATAAAAATAAATCAATAATATGATTGGAGATAGTGTAGGAGAAAGCATGGCAGGAGAAGTTTTTTATCCACAAACAAATGGGGAATTGTCTGATTCAATTACTCAAAATTGGACGGAACAAGCTTTGGAATGTTATCACTTGAACGGTGATTGTTCTCGTTGCTCTATATCAAAAGGGCATTATTCTTTTGCCTGTCAAATGCCTAAAGTAATTGAGGCTCTAAAGCTATTATATGGTGAGCCTGATTAGTAACATTGTTTATCACAAATTAAAAAATAACAAAGTTTAAATATCAAAAGGTGATTTATCTTTGTAGAAGTTTGTGTTTTTCTTTTTGATTTTATTATTCTTTTTCTTCACTTTATCAGAAACATTTTTGTAAGCATTATCAAGAGAGATTTTTGCTACAGGTTTTTTAGTTAATCTATCATAAAAAGTTAGCCAATATGAATCATTGACATTGTTTACCGAAAAAGATATTTTTCCTGCGATTCTGTCACCCGGTTTTATTTGGGTGAACATCAATCTTGTATCCCCAAAAACTGTAGGGTTAAAAACTTGTCCCAAATCGTTTACTAATGTAACGTCCATACCTGAAAAAACTGTTGTGGACATATTGGATACAGACATAGATAATGTAATTGTATTCAACACTCCAAAAGGATCTTTTTCATAAAGAATGTTTGCAATTCTTACAGTTAATCCGGGAAAAGATATTTCATCTTGTTTTAGTGCAGAATCTTTATATACAGGAAGTGACATTGAAGAAGAAACTTTTACCCGAATTTCATCACCCGGAGCGATAAGAACATCTTTTCCTTTTCTGTATAATGACATCGCAAGTCCGACAGTACCACCAAGAGCCGCACCACCAGCTACAGTATAGCCATTTGATAAAATAGCAGCTTCGATACCCAAGGCACTTAGTGCAGTATATCCACCAATAACTCCACCTGCTGCGGTGTAACCCAAATCTGTTGCTACAATTTTTCCGGCTGCTTTTAGTGGGTGCATTTTTGTAGACATGTTACCTTCAATAGGGATTTGTCTACCATCAGGTGTGATAAGATAATCGAATTTTAAACTTATATACCCATCTCGTCCGAGCCTTTTAGCTTCTGAGGATTGACAAATTAGACCATGAGCAACAGTACCTTTTGGAATAATAACTCCGCCTTCACCATTAACATCACTTGTAACTTTTGCAAAAAACTCATCACCCTCAAAAGAGTAACTCCCGTCAATTACTTGTGATACTGTCATTTTGATAACATCATGCTTATCAAGAGTTTCAACTTTTCCTGTGAAAAGTTCACTCTGTTCTTGTTGTTCATCTTCTTTTATTGCGTGACCTTGAAAAGTATCCTCTGCTAAACAAATAGATTGAGAACAAAGTATTGCAGCTATTAATAATTTGACCACACTCTTTTTCATATAGAATATTATACCTGTCAAAAGAAAATCTTTCCACTTTGTTAAAATAAAATTTTTTATAAATTACAGTAAGAAAATAATTTTTATTTATATATTATGTGTAATTGCTCTATTTGATTCTTTAATTTATAATT
>CAKUVB010000092.1 GCA_934693215.1 uncultured Candidatus Melainabacteria bacterium | reverse complement strand
CCTCTCCATTGGGTATATTTTATAATATAACCCGACTTTTTACAAGTTAAGAATTGTATTTTATTGCTTGCTTCAATTCTCTAACTATTTGTTTTAATTTATTATCTATTCGCAAATCTTCTTTCATTTTTTGGTAAGAATACAATATTGTAGGGTGTTTTTTCTCAAAAAACTCTGCAATTTCTTCATAACTTAGTTTTGTAATTTCTCTTACCAAATAAACGGCAACCCTACGAGCTTCAGAAATCTTTTGAGCCCTAGCAGGACTTTTTAAAGCATCTATTGTTACACCATAATACTCAGCTACCACATAAGCTATTTCGTGTATATTAATTTGTTTCACATTAATTTCTGAACCCAAAACTTTTTTAGCAAATTCTAAAGTAACCTCTGCATTTTCAATATCAGCAAAAGCTGTAACTTTATTAAAAGCTCCTTCTAACTCTCTTACATTACTTTCAAAATTTTTAGCAATATAATCATAAACCCCAAATGGTACTTTTAACCCCATTTGTTCTGCTAAATTTGTAAGAATTGCAACTCTAGTTTCATAATCAGGAGGAGTAATATCCACAACAATTCCCATTTCAAATCGTGTTCTTAATCTATCTGGAAGTGTTGGAATATCTTTTGGGGCTCTATCTGACGTTATAACAATTTGTTTGTTTTTATTATACAAAGCATCAAAAGTATGGAATATTTCTTCCATAGTTCTATTTTTTGATTCTACAAACTGAATATCATCAATTAACAAGATATCAACATTACGATATTTTTGACGGAATTTCGCCATTCTATCGTTTGTATCTCCACCTTTTCTTAAATTATCTACAAGTTCATTAACATAATCTTCTGTTTTTATATAACGAACTCTCAGTTTTGAATTATTGAATAAAGTATAGTGTCCAATAGCTTGCATCAAATGAGTTTTTCCTAACCCGGAACCACCATATATAAACAATGGATTATACTTCTCTGCCGGGTGTTGAGCCACATTAAAAGCAACGGCATGAGCAAGTTTGTTATTATCTCCCACTACAAAATTTTCAAATTTATATTTAAGATTCAAATTTGATTGCGACTGCATTTTAGCCATTCCGTCAAACGCAGCTTCTTTTAACGCTTTTTCTTCAGACTTTTTCTGAGCTTTTATTTCCTTTTCTTTTTCTTTTTTTAATCTTTTTGAAAGGTCTTCATCATAAATAATATCAAATTTTTGTAAATGATACCCCAAAGACTCAAAAACATCTAAAATTTGTTGATAATGATTTTTTCTAATAATTTGGATAGCAAAAGCCTGACCTGTTATAACTGAAAATATACCATTTTCATAACCAACAGCTTCCATTGGTAATATCCAAGGGTGTGATGTTGCAGGCACTGTTCTTATTATTTCTTCTTTAACCTTATCCCATATTTTTTTAACTTCAGTTATTTCCATAAGAAGATTTTAACATAAATACAGCGAGTAAGTTAAATTACCCGCTGTATTGTTTTGTTTAATATTTATATAGATTTTCTTGATAATATTTTTCTACTAACTCATTTCTTCTTTCCTGTATTTCTCGCCTTACCTCTAAAGAAAGCGAACCTCTAGGAACTGGTACTTCTTGATAAGCTCGTTTCAAAGCTTCCTTTCTCGCATATTGTTCACGAGCTTTATCCATTAACAAATCATTTAATTCACCTCTTGTTTCAGTTTGGGCAACCAAATAACCCGAAATTTCATTCACCAAATTTGGAGAAACGACATAATCTTCTTTCTGCATTTCATCATAGTACTCACGCATAATAATCTCTCCTCTGAAGTCGCACCTTTATATATCCTTATATACTTATAAAAAGGAAAATGTCACATGCAAATTTCAAGGATTTTGTATAATGTTACATTTATTAATGTTTATGTGATAGTATAAACTTTTCTATAATACAAAGCCACACCAGCAATAGTTAAAACTATATTTGGTAAAAATGCGGCTATAAAAGCTGATAAAGTTCCAGCTTCACCAAAAGAAATAGATAATGCTCTTATTAGATAATATGCAAAAATTATCAGAATACTAAACAAAAACCCTCTATTATAACGCACTCTAGGTGGAGTTATCGCTAGTGGAATACCTATCAATACCAAAACTATTGTTGTTAGAGGCAATGCTACTTTGTCATACAAATCAATTTTTAAACTTCTTTGTTTATCTTCTTCTAACCCTTTTGTAACCTTCAAGTAATGACTCAACTGCATAAAGTTTCTTTCATTTGCAAGATTCTTATTCATTTCTTTTTTCAAATCTACCCCAAACTGAGCCACAGATTCTTCAAAGAAAGTTGAATTTAAAACTTTACCTTCATCGGCTATAGTATACACAATCCCTTTATTAAACAACCAACCATCAGGAGAAGTACCACCCTCTTTAGCCTGTAAAACATGAATTGTATCCTCTTTTGACATATCCAAAAGAGTTATATTATGCAAATGCTTATTTTCACAATATTCGACATAAAAAAGCCGTCTTAAATTACCATTGTCCCCGACTTCTTCGAATGTAAAATTATGTTTTCCATCTGGAACATTTTTTTGAGAAAACGACCACAGAGCCAAATCTTTAGATTGCTTTGTCATTACAGGAACAACTGTTTCGTTTATCGTAAAACTAACTATTGCCATAACAATAGCAAACAAAAACACAGGTTTAGCAATCCTATTAAACCCAATTCCGCAAGCTCGCATAACTGTTAGTTCAGAATCCAAACTCAATTTGTTTAGGGTCATTACTGTTGACAAAAGTATGCCCATAGGAATTGTCATTACAAATACTGACGGCAAGGTTAAAATAACTAATATAAAGGCTATTTTGAACGGAATACCATATTTTGCAATCTGTTTAATCAATGTAATGAAAGTATCCGAAGCAAAAATAATAGACGTAAAAACAAGAACACCCATAATAAACATTTCTATTACTTGTTTTAGAATATACTTATCTAATAATTTTATGTTTAATAGTTTTTTTCTTACTTTCATCTATCTATTCCTAGTCTTTAAGTGTAATATTTAAAGACTTTTTTAATCCTAACCTACAATGTTATTTTAAATAATACATCTAAAATAATATTATAAATCCTCATCGCTCTAGCCTCTATTAATCGAATTAATCAATTTTATTAATTGAGGCTTTTCTTTATACCAAAACTCCAGCCTTCTTCTCAAAAGCTTCTTTTATAGATTTGTTATAATCAGGTTTTAGTATTCCAACTTCAGTTATAATACCTGTTATAAGTTCATTTGGAGTAACATCAAAACCCGGATTGATGATATTTACACCTTCTGCACAAATAGGTTTTCCATTAATATGGGTTACTTCTTCATGCGATCTTTCTTCTATAGGAATTTCTTTTCCTGATTTTATTGATGAATCTATTGTTGACAAAGGAGCAGCAATATAGAAAGGAATATTATGATACTTAGCCGCAATAGCTACTGTATATGTTCCAATTTTATTAGCAGTATCACCATTAGCAGCAATTCTGTCGGCACCAACAACAACCATATCAATCATACCCTTGCTCATAAAATAAGAGCACATTCCATCAGTAATCAAGGTCGTTGGAATTCCGTCCATAGTAAGTTCTAAAGTTGTAATTCTTGCACCTTGTTGACGTGGTCTTGTTTCATCAGCAAAAACTTGTATTGTGTTATCGTTTGCATAAGCAGAACGAACAACCCCTAATGCCGTTCCATATCCAACAGTCGCAAGAGCGCCGGCATTACAATGAGTCAAAATTGTTGCACCTTTTGGAACAACAGTTGCACCATATCTACCGATACTTTTATTAATTTCAATATCTTCATTTTCCATTTTTATTGCTTGCACTGTTAACTCATCTACTAACGTAGATATGTCAGAAGTTGAATTCTTTATTAATTCTTTCTGTTGTTCTACTGCCCACATAAGATTAACTGCAGTAGGTCTTGAAGATGCAAGATATGTACTTTTTTCAAGTAATTGTTTTTTAAATTCATCTATAGACAAATTCTCTTTTGCTAATTCCTGAGCATACAAAACAACACCATGAGCACCTGCTATACCAATTGCCGGTGCACCACGTACTATCATTGTTTTGATAGCATCATACATATCATCGCCCGTTTTTATATCAACATATACATATTCTTCTGGGAATCTGGTTTGGTCTACCATTCTTGATACATTATCTACCCATTGTATTGTTCTTATTTTTGATTCAAATTCCACTTTATTCACCTATTTTATTTCAAAATCTATATTCTCATTCTCAGCTTTTTTTAGACCTGATAAAAGCTCATATACATAAGCTGTTGTCAAACCTGAAAAAGCATTCATCAAGGCTGATATTAATGCTAAAAAGAATAGCAACATTATCATTACAAAAAATCCACCGAAATTTTCAAAGAAAATTCTTAATAAATGACCTACATAATAACCTTTTGCAATAAAACCTATTAAAATACTCAATGGTGCAAATACGATAAAAAATGTAATGAAAGACGCAAAACCAATTACGGCACCGAGAATTGCACCTTCCTTCATGTCTATTATTCCTATCAAATCATGTTTCTTTAAATAAACAATTATAATGGCAGACAAGAAAAGTATTAATGTTAAAAATGATAAAGTTCCAACAAATGGAATTAAGGTAATAACACCTATTGCTCCGCCTATCAAAGCACTAAATAGTGCAACTTGCTTTAATAATAAAATATTCATATTTTCACCTCGTGAATAATTATCTCATAATAATTATTCTTAGGCAAATAATAAGATGATAATATATAAGCAAAAAAAATATTTAGCAGTTTTATAAAAAATATGAACCTAAAACCAATTTTCACAAACCATAGCAACGAATTTATCAGTAGAATCAATAAACTAACGAGTGATGTTGATAAAATAAAAGAGTTCGAAAAAGCAAAAGCTTGCGATAAACCTTTTGTTATTGTTGATAAGACAAAAAGCCAAGCTTATGTTTATAACAAAGATATTATAACAGATACATTTGAAGTTGGTGTTGGCAAAACTTATGGTGATGATTTAAATACTGTAAAATATGACTTTAAACAAGGTTTATTCCTAGATGGCGGAGAAACAACACCTCCGGGAATGTTTTTTACTCAAAGACCATATAATATATATTCTTCTGATGAATATTCATCAGGTAAAGGACAAATAAATATTCTTGTACTAAAAGGAGTACAACACCCCGCAGATTACAAACAAAATACCAGTATCGCTTTACATCAAGTTTCAAATAAAATGCAAAAAAGATTAGAAGAATTTGAAACTATAGATACTAGAAGAAGTATGTCTAACGGTTGTATCAATTTTAGACCACAAGATTTTGAAAAACTAAAAGGTAAAATAAACGAATCAGGCACAACAGTATATATTCTTCCTGAAGAAAAAGGAAACTCTCTGGAACTAGTTCAGTTACCTAATGGTTTATGGTTCAAACCACATTATCAAGATAAGAATAAAGAAAATGTTTTTATTAGTGCTTTAAAAAAATTTTTTAGATTGTGAAAATAATAAATTAATATAAATTCATATAAGCAATTATGCCATTTCAACACTAATTATTATGTATAATAATTTTTTATTTATAGTAAACAAAAAATTTACTTCATTTTTAATAAAGATTTTGCAAAATTATCTACTATTTCATTTAATTGTTTTTGATATCGTTTTGGCACTCTTTGTTCAATCGCAAATCTTACAGAACCTGATATATGTTCTATTTGACCATCTTTTATAATTAATTCAGGCATTTTGAAAGAGGTTAAACTCCATTTATTCGTTTTAGGATTTTTTGATATTGCACCCTCAACATTACCTAATTTTTTCTCAATTATTTTTGTTCCGTCAGGTAAATTTGTATATTTTTTATAACCAACATTTTTACCTTTATAAAAATAATTAATCTCAGAAGGTTTTACGGAATATCCTTTTTCTTGTAACTGTACAAGCCCTTTATTATAATTTTCTATTGAATTTTTAAATGCCGAATTAACATCTTTTAAAAGAGTATCTAAACCTACTTGTCTATTTGTACTACATATATGTTCTGAACTTTTAACATTAATACCTTGATTACTTTGTCTTGTTAAACTTACTTCGTTAAATAATACTCCTAGATTTGTGCCTTTGTTCATATAATACCTTCACTTCCTGTTAATCACACACTTATAAATATAAAAAACAATAAGTCATAAGAAATTGCCCTGTTTAATATCATAAGGTTATATAATATATAGGATTATAACTGGGTTTCAGCCTTGTTTAATCCGTTTTAATATTTTGTTACATTTAATTGTTTGTTAAGATATATTGCTAAAGAAAGTGACTAAATTATTAATAATAAAAAGCTGTCATTCAAAAGGCAAAGCCTACTACACCTAGCACAATCTACAATGTCATTCAGAGCCGTAGGCGAAGAATCTCACATAAGCTTAAAAACCGTCATTCAGAGGGCATAGCCTACTACGCCTCGCACTAAACGGGTACACTCAAATTCAAATCGAAAAAATGCTTTTTCCGATTATGAATTTTCGATTTTCACCCTCTGCTCGGCTTGCCGAAGAATCTCATACAAGGGAGAAAGCAAGATTTGCTAGAAATATTTCGCTAAAGCTCAATATGACGAAATAAAATTAAGTTTTAAAGATAGAGAGTAAGCCATAGACTAACGAGATTCTTCGCCTGACGGCTCTGAATGACGCAATAAAAAAAGAGAACTCATTATCCAATGAATTCTCTTTTTAGTTTAAATAAGAACTTGGCAACTAGTTATC
>CAKUVB010000091.1 GCA_934693215.1 uncultured Candidatus Melainabacteria bacterium | reverse complement strand
AAACTTTTTCAAAGATTTTTTCATATTGCATGAACACAAAAGTTGCAAAACAAACGATTAAGAATACACCTACAATACCAAAATAATTTACTTCTAAAACATTGTACCCAGCTTCTCTTAAAGCATCTTGTTTTAATTTTGTAACAGGTTCACCTTCAAATACAATTTTATCGCCTTTATGAAAAACAACTTCATAAGGTTTTACTGCATTTTGAGCATTTTTACGAGCAATTTCTGTTGCTAAATCATCAACGACTAAGTTTGGTGTAATAATCTCTTTTAACAAAGAAACAACAACCGTTGACTGGTTTCTAGGTGTTGTTGCAGGAATATTTCTTAAAATAATTTTATCTATATCATTATTTTCATATTCACTTTCTGTAATCCCTTGATTTAATACAGATGTTAATGTTATTTTCGCTTTATCAAATATTTTTTGAAGGTTTTGATCAGAAGCCGTTAGCAAATAGTTTGATAAATAATCCTTCTTATATTGTGCAGAAATATCAAACAACAAAGCCAACTCAGAACGTTTTACAGAATCATCAACACGTTTCTGACGAATCTGCACAATTGAGTTTTCTAGAGTTTGAAGATTAACCTTTATAAACTCATCTTCTGCGGGTATTAATATTGGTTCAACATTCATTGCAACATCTTTTTTATGCTGCTCTGTTCGCTTAGTATCAATAACCGTTATAGTCTTTTCTGCAATTACATCTCTCTTACTAATACCATTTTCAATAATTTTCTGAAAGAAAAAGTTTTGAGAAGATATTAACAGAGTCATTAATAACGAGAACAAAAGAAATAGCAACACATTAGTAGGTGAAGCTTGTCGCATTTGTTCATATATATCTTCAAATATTTGAGCCATAATTATCCTCTTTTGTATTATTTCGTTGTACTATAAACCCACATTTTATACAAGCCAGAGTTTCACCTGTACTATCAACAGGCATGAATTCATGCTCACAACGTTCATAATCTTCCATCAACGGCGGATTTAAAGGGTTATAATCAAACTCCTCAGGTTCTTCCTCTTGTTTATGAAATAGTTTCCAAATACATTCAAAAATATACATGACTATAGGGTAAAGCTTTCAGGAAGAAGATATGATAGTTTTGTAACTTTTAGTTCACCGTTTTCTTCTGTTATAACATCTACATCTTCGTTCTTAAATTCGTTTAAGACTTGTCTACAAGCACCACAAGGATAACAATTATCAGTATTTGGAGAATAAATAGCTATTGCATCAATCTTTGATTCTCCATTTACTATTGCGGCACCAACGGCACATCTTTCTGCACATATAGCTAGACCATAACTTGAGTTTTCAAAATTACAACCTTTAAAAGTTTTGCCGGAAGTTGTTAAAACACAAGCTCCAACTTTAAAATTTGAATATTTACAATAAGCATTTGTCGATGCTTCTTTTGCCATTTCCATCAATTTATTATAATCAGCCATAAATACACCTCTATCTATACATGTGATGACAATGTAACGGATAAACCGTCCATAATATTTTTAAAATCTGCTTCTGGTAATGTTGACATAGCTTTCATGGCAAAACCAAAATTGTCAGCTTTATCATACCAACGTCTACCATTCGAGGATTGATACAATCCTATAACACGACTAATACCAAGACTCAATGGCGGTTCTTTTGTTTCGTCATCATAATCATCTCTATGAAAATCTTTTATCTGATTAACAATTGTAATCAAAGATTGGGACAAAGCCTCTTTTTCCTCCTCTGATAATTTTTCCAAGAGTTTAAGAGTCCTTGAAGTTTCTAAATGAGAATCATACCAACGTCTATCTTTAGTTTCCATATCTATCAATTCCTACACGTAACGCAATATAATTATATAGTTTTTTATATTTTTGGTCAATCTTTTATATTTTTTGATATAATAAGTATTGGGAGAGTAGGTTAATTTGATAAGAAGATTTTTCACGATAATTTTTATATTTATTATGATATTTTTTCAAACTGTTTCAGCCGAAGAAATTTTCAAAATTAAAGGCGTAACACTTGATACATCATCTTCTGTTGCCATACTCAACACTTTAGGGTCATACCAATCGAGTGTTACAGACAACATTAAACTTATCAAACTTCCAGAAGAACATAAGATTTATTTTGATATAAACTCATCTATTCTTATTGGCAAAAAACAAGATTTGTTTTTTACAACGGGAGTAATCAAAGAAATTAAAATCAGTCAGTTTACAACAAACCCTAATATAGTTAGGACAGTAATGTACTTTGATGACGATTATAATCTTGATAACCTAAAAATTGGCAATATAAATAATCATTTGATAATTATGACAAACGAATTATCATCAAACCATGCTCAATTTTTCCAAAACTCTTACAGAGATAAAATAAAAACAGCAGAGAATTACTATGATGCTTTTAATATTCAAGTACAATCACCAAACCCACAACCTGCAGTTATAACTACAACTAACAATAGCAAATACTCTCAAAAAGAACTTACGCAAATACAACAAGCCTTCAACCAATCAACAGCAGAGCCTATTAAACAACTTGTAAATAGTGATATTAGCAAAAATATAACTCTTAGAAGTCGATATTTTATAAATTCAGTTTCTCAAAGAAACAATGGCTTCTTAATCGGGGGGTATGGTGCACCAACACTTCAAAAGCCTTTTGTTTTAGCAAATCCGACAAGAATGTTTTTTGATATTGTAAACAGTAATATTGATAACTCGATTAATAACAAAGAAATTCTACTAAACCCAAACAATTCGCAAAGTGACAAAATCAAGATTACCAGATTTGATAACGCAACAACAAGAATTGTTGTTACCTCAGAAAAGGCAAAACAATATATCCCAATATTTTCACCTGACAACCAATCTATACTTATTGTTAATCCTGAAAACTTATCATCTAGTGCAATTGTTTCTAACAAAGCTAATATTATAAAGTACAAATACCAAAAGAATCTTAGTACAGATGATTTCACACTATCTTTTGATAAACCTATAGTGTGGGGGATAAAAAGAAATACAGATAATTTGTACGTATATTTCTTTAATGCATCTCAATACAATGATTCAATACTTAAAAGCACAATAAATAATACTCCATATCATGAAGTCGAATTAGCATTATTAAAAAACATTGGTATAAGATTGACCTTACCATTAAATAGCAACAATGATATTAACACTTATTTTTCTGCTGACGGCAAGAATTTTAGAATCAGAGCTTCGGGTTTAAAACCTGTAATAACGACACCAAAAGTAAAACCTCCGGTTATTGTTTCGAAAGGCAAAATAAAAGGAAAAGTTATTGTAATTGATGCCGGTCATGGTGGAACAGATTATGGTGCGATACGTAACGGTATTAACGAAAAAGACATAAACCTTGATGTTGCAAAGCGAGTTGAAGATATTCTAAGAAGAAAAGGCTACAAGGTTGGAATGACACGAACTAACGATATTTTTGTATCCTTAGAAAACAGGTGCAAGATTTCAGAATCTATGAATCCTTCAATTTTTGTTAGTATCCACGTAAATTCCTGCGTTGGCACAGAGCCAAAAGGTTTAGAAACTCATTATTACCATGATAACAGTGTAGAGCTAGCAAACATAATCCATTCAAAACTAACAAAAGCTATACACTCACCAAATCGTGGCTTGTTTAAGTCTAAATTTTATGTTATAAATCATACGTCAGTACCGGCTGTACTTTTAGAAATTGGTTTTATTTCTAATGATAACGAAAGAGCAGAACTAACTACATCTAAACGCAAACAAGCAACTGCTCAAGCAATAGCGGAGGGTATAATTGAATACATCAATAGCCACAAATAGCCCTATAGGATTTTTTGACTCTGGAGTTGGAGGACTTACTGTTTATTCTAAATTCAGAGAAAAATTTCCAAACGAAAATTGCCTATATTATGGTGATACAGCCCACTTACCTTATGGAAACAAATCAAAAGATGAATTGATTTCTTATGCTAGACACATTATGGATTTTTTTAAATCTCAAAACGTAAAAGCAGTTGTTATAGCTTGTAACACATCGTCGTCAGCTGCTTACGATACCATAAAAAACGAATATGATTTTAAAATATATCCAATCATTCAATGTTGTGCAAAAATAATTGGAGAAATGCCTATAAAACGATTGGGTATTTTTGCAACTGAAGCGACTATCAAATCAGGTGTTTATGAATCTGAAATAAAAAAATACAATTCAAGCATGGAAATTTATCCGCAAAGTTGTCCTAACTGGGTAAATATTGTTGAATCAAAAGGACAAGATGATTCTCAAAATATTAAAATTATTTATGAAGATTTATGCAGAATGTTAGTTCATAATCCTGAAAAAATAATTCTAGGCTGCACTCATTATCCTTATTTAAAAATAATTTTATCTATGTTTGCACCATATTATATGTTTATAGACCCTGCTGATTTCTTTGTTGATTATATTGGCAAAGATTTAAAACTTTCAGGTCTACAAAACAACTCTGAAGACAAAAGTTACGAAAAAATATTTGTTAGTGCAAACCCTGAACAATTTAAAGTTGCAGCTGAAATGTTCTATAAATTGAAAGAAATCCCAAAACTCGTTTAATTGTAAAAGTATATTAATATTAACGGCAAAAATACGCAATATCATTGAGATTTGCTTGTATTTTAATATTTAATATATATAATTAAAATACATGTACATTTTATAAGGAGAAGATTTAGGGAATGCTTAAACTCAATTACAAAAATGCAGATGCTATTGTCGTTGGTGAAGAAAACGGACTTAATATTGAACAAGAATTCTGTAATTATAAAGAAACTATTGCTAACATTATTTCTGATTTAAACAAAAGAAAAGACAAACCCGGACAATGGTTGCGTTGGATGAATTTGGGATATAGCGAAGAAACCGTTTGGTACGTAAAAGAATTTGCATCTATGGTAGAAAATAGATTTGACAATATTTTAGTATTAGGTATCGGTGGTTCTGCATTAGGTGGACTTGCAGTAACGGAAGCTTTATTGAAACCTTATTGGAACTTACTAACAACTGAACAACGTAAAGGTTTACCTAGAATATTTTTCCTTGATAATATAGACCCTGACTCAATAAACGGTTTATTAGAAATTTTAGACTTAAAGAAAACTCTTGTTAATGTAATCACAAAATCAGGTTCAACAGCTGAAACAATGTCACAATATATGATTGTGAAAAACATGCTAGAAAAAGAACTTCAAGATGATTATAGAAAAAATATTGTTGTAACAACAGACAAAAATGTTGGAATACTTAGACAACTTGCAGACCAAGAAGGATACAAAACATTTGTAATTCCAGATGATGTTGGAGGTCGTTTTTCAGTATTTTCAGCAGTTGGATTATTACCATTTGCTCTTGTTGGAATAGATATTGATGAATTAACAAACGGTATCAAAGATATGGATTTAGCTCTAAAAAATACTGATATCCACGAAAACATAGCGGCACAAAATGCTTTAATCCATTACCTTATGGACACTAAAAAAGGTAAAAACATATCTGTTATGATGCCTTATTCTTCAAGACTAAAATATGTATCAGATTGGTACACCCAATTGTGGGCTGAATCTTTAGGAAAAGAATTTGATATAGATGGTAACAGGGTTAATGTTGGACAAACACCTATCAAAGCTTTGGGGGCAACTGACCAACACTCTCAAATCCAACTTTATAACGAAGGACCAAACAATAAACTTATTACATTTATAAGAGTTGAAAATTTTGATACAACTCTAGAAATTCCAAAAATATTTGAATACACTGGCATTGGCTACCTAGGTGGAAAAACAATTAACGATTTAATTAATGCTGAAGCTGATTCAACTAGAGTAGCTTTGTCTGATTATTCTAGACCGACAATTACAATATCAATGGACAGAATTAATCCGTACAACTTAGCTCAATTACTTTATATGTTAGAAGTTCAAACTGCTATAGCTGGCGAGCTTTATCATATCAACACATTTAATCAACCGGGGGTTGAACAAGCTAAGAATTATACCTATGCTCTTATGGGACGTTCTGGGTATGAAGATTCTGCACAACAACTTCAAGAGAAAATGGCAACAGTTTAATGAAAAAAATAATTTTAGGAATAATTTGTTTATTATTTAGTGTAACTGTAGCTTGTGCCTATACAATACAAGCTGGAGTTTCTGTTGACAAAGTTCCTAAAACACTATTCGGAAGCTGGCAAGTTGAGGCTCAACTAATAGAAACAAACGCATCTGGCACTTTTAAACCCAAAAGTACAGACTTATGGAACTTATCTCGCTATGGTAACGTCCTTAATCTTGAGAACCCTTTTACGGGTGCAAAAGCCTCAGTTGATTTAAAATCTACTGAAGGAAATCTTGTAGTATTTATAAAAACGTCTGATTGGGATAACAAAGTGCTGAAGGATATTGTATCAATTAGAATAGAAAATAATACGTTCTCTGGAATAAATGACGTAATTTTAGAAACTACGTCTATTTATGATGGACATATCCTAAAAAAAGAAACTGCCAGATACAAAATCACAGGTAAAAAGCTTTCAGGCATGACCTTTCCAAGATAGATAAATGGAGGTACGATGGGGATTTATAACTTCGATATTGTTATTTTAGGTGGAGGACCAGCTGGATTATCTGCAGGAATATATTCAGGCAGAGGTAATGTATCTACTGCTATACTTGATATAACTATGCTAGGAGGACAACCTTCTAATTATTTAGAACTCGAAAATTATCCGGGATTTTCTCTTATTGGTGGCTTTGAACTTATGGAAAAATTTGAGGAGCAAGCTGATAAATTCAATGCACAAAAATTTCCAATGGTAGAAATTAAAAACATAGATGATTACAAAGAC
>CAKUVB010000090.1 GCA_934693215.1 uncultured Candidatus Melainabacteria bacterium | reverse complement strand
GAGCAGAAAAGGAAATTTAATATGAAATTATCAGCATCATTTAAGGTAGGATAATATTCCTACCTTAAATGATGCTGATAATTTCATATTAAATTTCCTTTTCTGCTCTCTAAACTTGTAACATTTGCATTGGACCTTCCAAAGATGCCGTTACAAACTGTTTGGTATAAGGTGTATCTTGGCGCAACAAATCATTTGGAGTACCAGTAAATACTACATTTCCATTATACAACATAATAATTTTATCTGCGGTTCTTGTTATCGTTGACATCTGGTGAGTTACAACAATAGACGCAGCATTTGTTTGTTCTTTTAATCTTACAATATAATCCTCTATAAGAGTTGATGATACAGGGTCTAATCCCGCAGTCGGTTCATCATATAGAATTATGTTTGGTGAAGTAACAATCGCTCTAGCAAAACTAACACGTTTTTGCATACCTCCTGACAATTCAGACGGATATTTATCCTCTATTCCTGAAAGTCCAACAAGTTCAAGCTTTTCTTTTACTATTTGTTTTATTTGTTGTTCTGTATATTTGTTTCGCAAATCTTTTCTTTCATGTAGTGCAAACGCAATATTATCCTCAACAGTCAAGGAGTCAATCAATGCTGAATACTGAAACACCATTGCGATATCACCTGTGGTTTCTATTGTTCCTGAATCTTTTTCAATAAGTCCACAGATTAATTTAAGTACGGTACTTTTTCCTGAACCACTAAACCCTACAATAGCTAAACTTTCTCCGTTTTCAACCCTGAAGGAGATATCGTTTATAACAGTTTTATTTCCAAACTTTTTTATTAAATTTTTAACTTCTATACTCATATATATACCTATTTTAAAAGAAAAATACTATTGAGAACAATAAATCCCACAAAACTATAGCAACAAAAGACCATACAACTGATTTTGTTGTTGCGATACCTACACCTCTAGCTCCACCTTTTGCAGTGTATCCACAAACACAACTGATTAAAGCTATCGTAAACCCAAACACAATTGCTTTTAATAAGGCTACATTCATATCTTTCATATATAACCCACTCCAAACTGATTCAAAGTAGGCACGATATGACAACCCTGATGCTAAATGAGCCGCTACACCACCACCAATAACACCAACTAAAGTTGCTACAACCAGAACCGGAGGCATCATTAACACTCCTGACACTACTCTTGGAACAAATAAATATCTTATTGGATTTACTTTAGCAACTTGAATCGCATCAATTTGCTCTGTAACACGCATTGTTGCAATCTCAGAAGCCATTGAAGAGCCTATCATAAAGATTATTGCAAATCCTGACATGATAACACCAGCTTCCCTAACCAAAAGCATTGTAACAAGCATGCCAACATAATTTCCCGCACCTTGTTTTACCATCTCACCGGCAACTTGCATAGAAACAATAATTGACGTCATTCCAACTATAGATAGAGTAATTGGTAGAGAACTTACTCCAAATCTTGCACATTGTTCTATTATAGCTTTTTTATCAAATTCTAGTTTAAAAAACAAAGAAAATAATTCTTTACCATATATAACAATATTTCCAACAGTTGAAACAAATTCTTCAATCATTGAAATTATATAGCGATACACTTTAAATGTAATTGTACTTTTTATAGAAAAATCTCTCATTATCGTAATTATAGCACAGTTAATAAAATTACGATTCATACATAAAGCATATTTTATTGAATATTTTTAAGCGATTTAATAGCTTGAGTGATATCACTATTGCCATAAACATAACTACCAGCAACAAGAGAATTAGCTCCTAGTGAAGTACAAACTTTTGAGGTTATGTTATTAATACCGCCATCGACTTGAATAATAAAATCATCATTAACCTTTTCTCTAATTTTAGGTATTTTCATTGCACAATGATGCATAAATTCTTGTCCACCAAAACCTGGCTCAACAGTCATTATTAATGCCATATCTATATCTTTTAAGTATGGGTATAATCTTTCTTGACTGGTTTTAGGCTTTACTGACAATCCAACTTTTTTTCCACAAGATTTAATTAATTGTATAACATTACTTGTATTTTCTTCAGCTGCTTCATAATGAAAAGTGATTATATCAGCACCAGCCTTTGCAAACCCAACTACATATTTATCAGGATTTTCTATCATCAAATGAACATCTAAAGGAACTCTTGCTATTCTTTTTATAGCTTTGACGACTGGAATACCTATTGTTATATTAGGTACAAAATGACCGTCCATAACATCTACATGAATCCAATCAGCACCTGCATCTTCAACTCGTTTAATATCTCTTTCAAGATTTACAAAATCTGCAGAAAGTATTGATGGAGAAACAATTATTCTATTATTCATTTTAATCCTCTATTATTCCAAGTGTACGGCAGGCTTGATACGCACAATTTTGTTCAGCTTCTTTTTTTGATTTACCTTCAGCCGTTGCCAATATTTTACCACAATATTTAACTCTAACTTCAAATATAGGCTTGTGTGCAGGCCCTGTAACACTAATAGTTTCATATTCAGGCAATTCTTTTGTCTGAGATTGTGTATATTCTTGTAACACAGCTTTTGAGTTAAATCGCTCAAAATGAGTGTCAATATCTTCTATATATTTTGAGAGTTGTTCTTCTAAAAACTCTTTAACCTCTTTGTTTTTACCATCAAGATAATAAGCCCCTAATATTGCTTCAAAAGAACAAGCTACATTTGATTCTCTATTTCTTCCACCTTGTTTTTCTTCTGATTCTGCAAGTTTAATGATTTTATTCAACCCAATTTCAAAAGCTATTTTTGCTATTGTCGCATCAGAAACTAATATTGAGCGAATTTTTGACAATCTTCCTTCATCGTATTCCGGATATTTTTTCAATAACAATTCAGAAGAATACAGTTTTAATACTGAATCACCAAAAAATTCCAATCTTTCATAATTATACAATGGTGATAAATTCTTCTCTTGAGTATACGAAGGGTGAGTTATTGCTGCTTCAAAAAGAGCTTTATCTTCACAAACCGTATCTAAAATATTCATTATATCAAGCCTTTAAAGAACTGAACAAGATTTTGTAATGTTCCATCACCATATACGAAATACTGAAAATAATAATATAATACAGGTAATGTAAACACATAACTATCAGTTCTATCTAAAAAACCACCATGTCCAGGAAGTGTATTTCCTGAATCTTTCACACCTGCATCTCTCTTGATAAGAGATTCACATAAATCTCCAATTTGTGCAAAAAAGGCAATTAAAAGTCCAACTATTACACAATGATACCAAGCTATATGATAAAAATTACCAATACCTACTGCTCCTAACATTGCACATAAAGTACCACCTATAGAACCTTCTATTGTTTTGTTAGGACTGATTACCGGTGCAAGTTTGTTTTTTCCAAACTTCATACCAAAATAATAACAACCTGTATCTGTAAATAGAACACAGAAGAATAACAATACTAAGTATCCTAACCCTTCATGTTCAGCAGGCATTTTTATCATATACAAATATTGAGGATGTGTTCCAATATCTCTAATAAATATCAAATACAAAGGAAACAAACCACTATATATAAAACCAAGTATTGTTGTTGCAACATTAGCGATATATGGTTGTCTACCTTTGAACAACACCCATATAAAAGCAACAATAGAAGATATTGTAACCGCAAACGAAAGCATATTAAATCTGTTCAAATATGCTAAAGTCGCAAAAAAGATATCTGCGAACAGAATTACCTTGATACTAGGATAAAAACCTTTGTGACGCAGGATAATCACATATTCTTTTGTTGCAAAATATATGATTAACATTGTTATAATAAACAACGGCAACCCACCGTATGAGATAGAACCCAAAACGGTCAATCCCATAATTGTACCCGTAATAATTCTGTTCAGATTCTTTTTATCCATTATACAGTTAATACCTCTTTTTCTTTTTCAGCTACAGAACTATCAATATGCTTAGTGAATTTATCTGTTAATTTTTGGATTTGGTCTTGAAAATCTTTAACTGAATCTTCTGGAAGTTTTTCTTCTTTTTCAATTTTTTTCAAACCATCAGTCAAATCACGTCTGATATTTCTGATTGCAACTTTTGATTCTTCACCAATCTTTTTAACATCTTTAACAATTTCTTTTCTTCTTTCTTCTGTTAAAGGTGGGAATTGTAATCTAATACAAATACCATCACTATTTGGTGCAATTCCTAACTCAGCTTTGATAATAGCTTTTTCTATTTCTTTAAGAATTGTTTTATCATAAGGTGTAATAATAAGAGTTGTACCTTCACTTACTGAAACTTGTGACATTTGTCTTAGTGGAGTTGGTGCTCCATAATAATCTACAACTACCTTATCCAAAATAATAGGATTAGCACGTCCCGTTCTGATTGTTCCAAACTCTTTTATCATTTGGGCGATAGCTTTTTCCATTTTTTCTTCGCCAACTAAAAATAACTCATCAACTGCTTCTGACATATTTACCTCTTTCAATTAATTAACAAAAGTACCGACTTTTTCTCCGTTTATTATTTTGTTTAGACTACCTTTTGCAGCAAAATCAAAAACAACAATCGGAATGTTATTTTGTTCACACAACGTACATGCTGAAGTGTCCATTACCTTTAAATCATTTTTTATAATATCTACATACTTGATATTTTCTAATTTTTTCGCATTAGGATTAGTTCGTGGATCATCATCATAAACCCCATCTACACCATTTTTAGCCATAAGCATTGCATCGGCATTGATTTCAGATGCTCTTAAAGCTGCAGCTGTATCAGTTGTAAAGAATGGATTACCGGTTCCTGCCGCAAAAATTACAACCCTACCTTTTTCAAGATGTCGAATCGCTCTATGTCTTATATATGGTTCAGCAACTTGTTTTATTTCAAGTGCAGACTGTACTCTACAATCAATATTTATTGATTTTAAAGCACTTTGTAAAGCAATAGCATTCATAACCGTTGCTAGCATTCCGACATAATCGCCTGATGCTCTATCCATACCTAATTTTGCACTATTTTTCATACCTCTAAAGATATTGCCACCACCGACAACTACGGCAATTTGAACACCATCTTTTACCGCTAGAGCAATTTCATTTGCAATCATGTCTACAGGTTTGTAGTCAATCCCAAAATCTTGCTCCCCTAATAATGCTTCACCGCTAACTTTTAGTAAAATTCTATTATAAGTTTTCATTATTGTATAAACCTCTCGACAAACACCGTCTATACAATAGTATGTCAAAAAGCTGATAATGTAAAGATTTTAATATTAATATTGCTTAATATAATTTGAACAAATTAAAATAAAACTCGTTATAAGAATAGAATAAAATGTATAATTGAATTAGAATATATTATTATATAATTGGTTCAAGACATGAAAAAGAAAATAACGTTTTTAATTTCACTATTTATAATTCTTGAATCTGTAGCCAATGCTACAGATTCAATTTACTTGCCATGTCGAAAAATAAAACCTACTCAAGATAAAATAAATATTGAAACAGTTAAATATGATTCAGATTCAGGGTATGATTTCACTGGAAAGGGTAAACCCAGATACTACTATTCCATGTATTATAATTATTACCTAGAAGATCCTAAATATAGATTATTTTATAATTATCCTGCTTTTTATCTCCCTGCAGTAAGACAAAAAGGAAGATAAATCTTTTAACTACTTTATAATTTATACATTGTATTGTATAATACACCTGTTATGGCAAGAGAAGATAAATACACTTGTATATTTGGCGGAGGAGCTGTTAGAGGCTTTGCTTATATAGGGGCAATCAAGGCTCTACAAGAATTAAAAATAAAATATGACACTATAGCAGGTTCTTCTGCCGGTGCAATTGTTGCAACACTATTGGCAGTTGGATATTCTGATGAAGAAATCAAAGATATTTTGTTAAAAATCAATTTTGATTTATTCAGAGATATTCACTTTAGCTTAAATAGTGGTTTTGCATTTAGTAAAGGTGAAGTTTTTACAAAATGGATTCGTAAAAATATCGAAAAAAAGTTTTATGGAGAAAATTACGTTAAGGGGCAGAATAAACCTGTTACGTTTGCAGATTTAGAAACAAACTTGTTAGTTTATACAACAAACCTTGTTAAATTTGATTGTCAGGAATTTTCAAAGCAAGAAACCCCGGATTTTGAAATAGCAGAAGCTGTACGTATTTCTTGCAGTATGCCGGGGTTAATGACATTAACCGAAATTAACGGGAAAAAACTTGTAGATGGGGATTTGCTAAAAAGCAAACCTTTATGGACATTGTCAAAAAATTTAAAAGTTGGAATCAATCGTATTTTGGAATTCCGTTTAGAAGGTGAATACGAAAAAGTTGACAACAATGCACTAGATTTCTTTAATGCAATCTATAGTTGTATGACCTCTGCAGCAACAGATTATATTATTGATACTTATGGATATAGAGATGATTTCGATTATATAAAAATAAATACCGGTGATATTATTATCATTGACTTTAATATGTCAGATTATATGCGTAATAAACTTATTGACATTGGATATAATCAATCTAAAAAGTATTTAACACAAGATATAGTTATAAAAAAACAAAAACTACTTACTCAATATCAGCAAATATATAAATACATAATCCAACTATTAGATTTTATAAAATCTAATAATATAGAAAAATCAAAAATGTTGGTTGGTGATTTATATATATTATTAGCTGATATAAAGGATTCTATAGCTATACGAGTTTACAAATCTATAACAGAATTTAAAGACGAGTTTTTAATTTCTTCTAAGGGTCGTTCTTGGTTTGGAACACCAAAATTTAAAGATAAAAAGAAACTTTTAAAGACACTGACTCGTTTAATTTTCGAGGTTAATTCTCGTATTAATTCACTTAATCTAGACTTGCAAAAAATTGAATACTTAAAATAAAGACCTCTTATGGTTACAAAAATCATATACTTTAAAAGCATGCTTAAAAATAAAAATCAAAACCTTACACGACAGAGGTTTGTTCTTCCTCATCTTCAGTATTAGAGGTTCTGCTTGGTGAGTCCATTGATTTGATAGAAATATCTATTTGCTCGTCATTAAATATTTTTCTCAAATGACTTGTCAA
>CAKUVB010000089.1 GCA_934693215.1 uncultured Candidatus Melainabacteria bacterium | reverse complement strand
GTTCAATGTATCTATAATCATTAAATTCAGAATATGTAGGAAGTAGTGATTTCCTTACAATACCTTTTATTTCTCCATTCTGTAATATCGCAACAGAATTATAATAGCTTTTTCCAGTATTAAGATTATATTTTCTAGGCTCAATAAATCCTACAAGAGCAGCAGTTGAACCTGTAAATGAAGCGATTTCTTTTAACCATTTTATATTTTCTTCAACTATAATAGGGTGTCTGTCTATTGTGTCTTCAATAGGATATCCCATTAATATAAGTTCTGGAAACACAACCATATCTAAACCGATATCTTGTGCATATTTTATATATTTAACAACTTTTTTTGCGTTATATTCAATATCTCCGGCTATTGGGTTGATTTGTGCGAGTCCAATATTACCTCTATCGTATTTAGAAAGAATTTCTCGAATATTCTTAATAATAGTTTTTTTTAGTTCGTCATCAGCATGAATTTTGTTTTGTAAAATTCCGTCCATGATTTCTGAAAGTGAATATAAACTGTTTTCAGAGCCTTCAATTGAAAGATTTTCTGCTAAATCTGATATTTCGTTTTCGTTTAATTTACTGTAATCAATCATTTGAAAGCTCCTTTTTTGCCTTTTTCCATAATTCATCAAATTCCTCAAATGAATAATTTTCAAGAGGTTTTGTAGCAAGAGATTCCATTTTTCTAAATCGTTTCATGAATTTCATATTTGCTCTAATTAAAGCTTGTTCCGAATCAATTTTGTACCATCTTGCCAGGTTGACTGTCGCAAAAAGGATATCTCCCATTTCATCTTCCATAGCATCTTTGTTATTGTTTTTTACCTCTGTCATAAATTCATTATATTCAGATTTTATACATTCAAGTAATGTTTCAACTTTATCCCATTCAAACCCAACTTTTATGGCTCTTTTACTAATCTTTTGAGCTGCAACTAGTGCCGGTAACGATTTTGGGATACCGTCCATTTGAGATTTTCTATCTTTTTTTTCTTCTTGTTTTAGTTTGTCCCATGCTTTTGCTACATCGTCAGGAGTTTCTGCATGTGCAGAGCCAAAAACGTGAGGGTGTCTGTGTATAAGTTTGTCTTTCAATTCTTTAGCTACATCTTCAATGTTAAATTCGTTTGATTCAGAGGCTATTTGTGAATGTAGCAAAACTTGTAATAAAACGTCACCTAGTTCTTCCCTTAAATTGGGGATATCTTTTTTGTTTATGGCTTCAACGGCTTCGTATGCTTCTTCTAGCATGTTTGGTCGTAGAGATTCATGTGTTTGAGCTCTATCCCATACACAACCGTTTTCGCTTCTTAAAACTTTTATAACATTAATTAATTCCTCTAGGTTTGGATAATTCATAATAATACTCCCCAATATAACAATATAATTTTATAATCAACAGATTGTTAAAACAAGCATTGATGTATAAATTGTTATTGAGTGGTTATAAGTAAAGTTTATTATAAAATCTTAATAAACATGTTAAATTTTGTAAAAATTTAGAATAAGCATGGTACATGATTTTTAGATATATAGTATAATCCTTGTATCAACTATCCCCAAATCTCCTCCCAAGATTATGAAATACTAGCTGCAACAAAGCAGCTTTTTATTTTGCTATTTTGGGAAGAAAGAGTAAGATTATGCTATATAATTAACATGTTTACCGTTTGAGTTCTTGCTATTGTTTTTTATATTTTCAGCCTTGTTTAGTGTTCTTTCGGCATTTGCCTTAACTGCAAAGTCTGCAGATGATGGGTCTTTTGGTGCCATTGCTGCTTTTATGACTCTTTTAGCTTGGCTAATTGTATTTTCTAGTAAAGATGGCTTTTTAGTGTTAGGAATTCCCGGAACTTTAATTGGTACAAAACCACTAACAGGAATACCCGCACTATTTTTTATTATATGTATATTACCACCTAAATCACCAGCAGCACTTTTATGTGCAGCTTCATGATTATATATTTCATTATAATTTTTATTGATTAACGTATCTTTTGCCTTTTTTAATTGTTTGGCTTGGATTTTGTTGATTTTAGTCGCTGTTAAGCTATTAACCATTTATAACACACTACCTTTTTAAAAATACAATATAATTATAACACTTCTTGAAAAAGTTTAAACCCTAAGCTTTACAAAATTTTGTATTTAATTTTTAAATTTGTAATCAATTTATATGAATATTCGATTTTTTCTCTAAAATCAGCATGCTTTTCTGCATAATGAATAACGTCCTCAATAGCGGAAAGACTAATATCATCAGCTTTTCTGTATAACAAAATATTTAAGCCGGCTTCGATTCCTTTTATACATGCTTCTCCTGCGGGATATTGGATACCTTTCATGACCATGTCATCAGAAATTATAACTCCTTTATAATTTAATTCATTTCTTAAATATGATAATGCATTTTTGCTCAATGATGTCGGTATTATTTCTTTGTCAAAACAAGTACAGTGAAGATGAGCCGCCATTATCATGTCCACACCATACTTTATACATTCTTTAAATGGTTTGATATGATTATTTAGCATTTCTTCCATAGAAAGATTAATGTCAGGCAAAGTTTTGTGGCTATCAGAATTTGCATCGCCATGTCCCGGATAATGTTTTATACATGGAATTATTCCATATTTTTTATAAATATCTGATACTAGATTAACTGCTTTGATTACTTCTTGTGGTTTATCAGAATAAGCCCGTTCTCCAATAATAGGATTGTTTGGGTTAGTATTTACATCTGCTACGGGTGCAAAATTGAGGTTGAATTTTAAATCCACTAATTCTTCAGCTATATCAATTGTTTGGGCTGTTAGAAAATCTTTTCCTTTATCAAAAGCATATTTGGCAGAAAGTCTTTTTTTGTGTATATGTTCTGTTCTTTCAACTCCACCACCTTCTTCATCTATAGAAATAAATGGAGAAATACTAGCTTTTTTAAATATATTGTTTTCGACTTCTCTTAAATGTTTTTCTGTGTCAATGTCATCAGAAAAGAATATTACACCACCTAGACCGTTTTTTAATGCTTCGTCCAGGTTACCTGTTCCTAATATAAACATTTGGTAAATTTTGTTTAAATCCATAATTTTATAGTATAATACAAGTATGGATTTAAAGAAATTATTAGCAGGAATTTTTGTTGTTACCTTTTTAATTGTATTAATAGGGTTTAATTCAGTATCTGCTAAAAAATCTTCAAAGGTAAAAATGCAACCGGAAACTATTGAGTCAATGGCTAATCAAGTTGATGCTTTGACTCGCAAAGTTTATGGACATGCTCTATTATCACCAGAAGATAATTCAAATCTTGTTGGGATTAAAATAAAACTTGATAATCAAATGCTTTTAGAACCAGACCCTGCATTAGCTCCTTTGTATTACAAGGTTGGTAACATGTACAAAATGCGTGAAATGACAGACGAAGCTACAGAATGTTTCCAAACTATTCTCGAAAATTTTGGTGACACAGCTTTAGCTCCAAAAGCATATCAAGCACTAAAAGATATGGGTGTAGACGTTACGCAGTTTGATAATCTAAACAACAAGTCATCAGATGAAGAATCTGATGAAGAAGAATAATTCATTAAGCTTGTTTGTTTAGTTTTTTAGATTCTTTATTTCCGCTTGCAATTAGTCCAGGGTCAACATTTGTACCTGAGATTAATCGTCTTAGTACAAACTGAGCTTGAGGAAGTGCTACTGCAAGTAAAACACTGCTGATTGCTACGTTTGCTGCAATATTAAATGATTTTGCTTTAATTGCATTGTTTGCATATTTTCTTATTCCAGCTTTGGTTTTATCGGCTTGAGATGCAAAACCCTTCATGTCTTGAGATAGAGAGAATAATTTTTTAGTATCAACAAATTCTCTTGGATCTCTAACTCCATTATCTAGGAATTTTACAATTTTATTTTTCTTTGCATATTTTGCCAATATTGATTTTGGATTGTTGTCAATAAAATCTAAAACTTCTTCTTCTTTTGCTGGTAATTTCAAAGTGTTATTTTTTACTTTTACTAAGAATCTCTTGTCTGCCATAATTTTTGGGTCAAGAGCAGTATCAAGACCAAAAATTTTCTTAGTTGCTTTGTCTAACCCTTTTTCAATATATTGTGGTGTAACAAAGTTTAAAACAAGCATGCCAACAGAATAAAAAGCTCTTTCAATCTTTTCGTTTCGTCCTCTTGATGTTGCGATTCTTCCTGCTGCAAGTCCTCCATCTGTTACTGCCATTTTGTCGGTGTGACTAAGTGTTGCGATAGTAGAACCTAATCCTTTGAAGTTTACG
Organism: uncultured Candidatus Melainabacteria bacterium; assembly: GCA_934693215.1. Lineage (GTDB taxonomy): Bacteria > Cyanobacteriota > Vampirovibrionia > Gastranaerophilales > Gastranaerophilaceae > UMGS1585. The sequence continues at coordinate 2,872 of CAKUVB010000089.1, read as the reverse complement.
CTATTGTTTTGTTTAAATGAATTCAATGATTTAAAGTTTGAGTTCGCAGGTTTTGTATTAATTGCTAATTGTTTTTTCTCCTCTTGTTTTGGTTTTAGTTTACCATTTTTAATATCTTTGTCTATTAGATAATTTGTTAGAGCAAAATTTGCTTTTGGAATAACCCAGCCCATAACAACCATTGGAATTAATAATGCTGCTGTGTACTTTTTATTTGATGCTTTTTTGTATTTATTAACATTATTTTGAACATTTATCAAATCTTTTACAGCATTAGGGGCTTTATCTTTAAATTTTTCAATATTTTTTTGAATATTTTGTAATGGGTTTTTAAAACTGCCATCTTTGTTTTTTTCTAACAATTTAAGATTAACAGAACCATTCATGCCTGTAGTCTTTTTTATAATTTTATTTGAAATAGCTTCTACAAAAGGCACTCCACCAATCCATACGGCTGAAGTTGCGTATTCGTCAATAGTTTTCTCTCTTGCACAGTGCATTGCCATTCTTTTGGAATCTTTTGCGGTTTGGTTATAATTTTGAACAATTTTTGTAGGACCTTCTATGGCACAATCTCTGACCAATAAAGGATACACACTGCTGTTATTACCTACTGCTGATATGGCATTTATTAAAAGTGACATTTATTATAATCTCCTGTGTAAAATAACTAACCTTCAATCATTTTCCCGAAGGAGCTATTTTACAAGAAACTGAATCACATCAAAATCTTATAGTCCCTTCGGGATTATATGTGAATGATGATGTTCAGTTGTTAGGTAAAACTTATTCATAAATATTCCTTATCACTTCTCAACTATAATAGCATAAGAAAATTTTTTCGCAATATCATTGAATTCTTTATATTTAAACCTTCTAAAAATAAAATTTGCTAATTATTAATTAAACATTAATTTTTCTTAATATTTTAAAATTTTAATTTAATATGTATAGTGTAATTGGAGTTGATATTATGATAGATTTTGAAAAATTTACAAATTATTCGCAAGAAATTTTATATGCTTCAGGTGTGAAAATGAATGAGTATAAAAATACTCAAATTCAACCGGAACATATTATGCTTGCTATGATTGAAGATAAAGGAATTATAAGGGATTACCTTACTGAATTAAAACTTTTAAATCAAGAATTTATTAATGCAATTGTATCAAAGGTTAAATCTTTCCCTACGGTATCAGAGATTTCTAATACTCAACAGATATTTTTATCTAATGAAAGTGAGAAGTTGTTAACACTTGCTCAAGAACAAGCTAAAGAATTTAAAGACGAGTTTATAGGGATAGAACAAATACTACTTGCTATGACAAAATTAGAGGGTTCAGATATTCAGCAATTATTAGCAAGGCATAGAGTAACTTCAAATAATGTTTTAAATATAATGAAAAAGATAAGAGGTAAAAAAACAGTGGATAATAAAAATGCTGATGAAAATATGAAGGCTTTGGAAAAATATTCTACAGATTTAACAGAGCTTGCTAAAAAAGGAAAATTAGACCCGGTAATAGGTCGTGATGAAGAAATCAGACGTATTATTCAGGTTTTAAATAGACGTACAAAAAACAACCCAATTTTAATTGGTGAACCGGGGGTTGGTAAAACTGCAGTTGCAGAAGGGTTAGCACAACGTATTATACGAGGTGATGTTCCTGAAAGTTTAAAAAAGGTTAAACTATGTGCATTAGATTTGGGAGCCTTAGTAGCTGGTGCTAAATTTAGAGGTGAATTTGAAGAACGTTTGAAAGCTGTATTAAAACAAGTCGAAGAATCAAATGGTGAAATCGTATTATTTATAGATGAAATTCATACTATAATTGGTGCAGGTGCAACAGATGGAGCTATGGATGCCGGTAACTTGTTAAAACCAATGTTGGCAAGAGGGGTATTGAGAACTATTGGTGCTACAACCTTAAACGAATATAGGAAGTATATAGAAAAAGACCCTGCATTTGAACGTAGATTCCAGCCAATACTTCTTGATGAACCTAGTGTTGAAGATACTATTAGTATTTTGCGTGGTTTAAAAGAAAAATATGAAGTGCATCATGGTGTAAGAATTCTTGATAGTGCTTTGGTTCAAGCTGCAAAGTTGTCTGATAGGTATATAACAGATAGGTTTTTACCGGATAAAGCTATTGATTTGATTGATGAGGCTGCATCTTCATTAAGAATAGAAATAGATTCTATGCCTGAAGAAATTGATATGATGCTAAGACAAAAAATGCAGTTAGAAATTGAAAGAGAAGCTTTAAAGAAAGAAACAAGTGAAGAATCTCAAGAAAAAATTAATAAATTAACTAAAGAGATAAATGAATTGGCTTCAAAAGTTGATACATTAAAGGCTCAATGGGAACTTGAAAAAGCTTCTATAACAGGTGAAGCTTCTATTAAAGATGAAATTAATCAGGTAAAAAATCAAATTGCAGAAGCTGAAAGAAATACTGATTTGCAGACTGCTGCTGAATTGAAATATGGTAAACTTCTTCAACTAGAAAAAGAACTTGATGCTATTCAGAATAAAGAAGCTTGTCCTAAAAAAGACCATTGTTTATTAAAAGAAGAAGTCGATGAAGATGATATAGCAGAAGTTGTAAGTAAATGGACAGGAATTCCTGTAAATAAACTTGTTGAAAGTGAAATGGAAAAATTGTTGAGAATGGAAGATTTCTTGCACAAACGTTTGATTGGACAAGAAGAAGCAGTTACAACAGTTTCTGATTCAATAAGACGTGCTCGTTCAGGTTTAAAAGACCCTAAACGTCCAATAGGTACATTCTTGTTCTTAGGACCAACCGGTGTTGGTAAAACTGAACTTGCTAAATCTCTTGCAGAATTTATGTTTAATGATGAAGAT
>CAKUVB010000088.1 GCA_934693215.1 uncultured Candidatus Melainabacteria bacterium | reverse complement strand
TATCAAGAGTTAACACACGTTTTCTAAAATAATCTACCATCGTTCTATCATGGGTTGAAACAATAACTGTAATTCCTCTTTGGTTAATTTGATCCAAAATTTGCATAACTTCTAGTGAATTTTTTGGGTCAAGGTTACCTGTAGGTTCGTCCGCTATTAAAAGAGGAGGACCATTTACGATGGCTCTAGCAATACTTACTCTTTGTTGTTCACCACCTGAAAGCTCATTAGGCTTGGATTTCATTTTGTCCAAAAGTCCAACAACTTTTAAGGCACCCATAACACGCATGCTAATTTCTTTTGTACTCATACCTAATGTTCTTATAACGTATGCAATATTGTCATATACAGACATATTAGGTAAAAGTTTGTAATCTTGAAATACAATCCCCATGCATCTTCTCAAGTTCGGTACTTTTTGAGAAGGAAGATTCGCTATATTGATACCACCAATCAAAACAGTACCACTTGTTGGGACTTCTTCTTTATAAAGAAGTTTCATAAGGGTTGATTTACCAGCCCCCGATGCTCCTGTTACAAAAACAAATTCACCTGACATTATATCCAAGTTTACATTTTTTAAAGCATAGTTATTTTTATATTTTTTAGTTACGGCTCTTAATTGAATCATTTATTTTTTATCTCTATAATCTTCTCTACTATTTTTTTAGAACTTAAACCATAGCAATCTAGTAATTGATTTGAAGTTCCGCTTTGACCAAATTCATCATCTGTACCAAGTCTAACTACTTTTGTTGGTCTTATAGAAGATAATTGTTCGCATACAATACTTCCGATACCACCTCTAATAGAGTGGTTTTCAACAGTCACAACAAGGTTAGTTTTTTCTGCAGATTTTAAAACAGTATCAATGTCAAAAGGTTTTACTACAGGAGCATTTATAACCTCTGCATCAATACCTTGTTTTGCAAGTTCTTCTACGGCTTCTACTACTTCTTGAAGAGTTTCACCATTAGTAACTATTGTTAAGTCTTTTCCTTCTTTTAGAACTTGAGCTTTTAGTAAATCAAATTTATAATTTTCATCAAAAACATCTGGTAAATTTGTTCGAGGAATTCTAATGTATACAGGTCCATTAAATTCAGCTGCAAATTTGATAACTGCGTTAATTTCATGTCTGTCAGAAGGTACTATAACTGTCATGTTTGGAAGATTTGACATAAGAGCAATATCTTCTAATGCTTGGTGTGTTGCACCATCTTCGCCAACAGTTATACCGCCATGAGTCCCAACAAGTTTAACATTTAGACCGGAATAACAGATAGTGTTTCTTATTTGGTCGTAACTTCTACCAGTAATAAATACGGCAAAAGCAGCTGCAAAAGGAATCTTTCCTACTGTTGCTAAACCTGCTGCAGTTGTAACTAAATCTTGTTCTGCAATACCAACATTAAAGAATCTGTCCGGAAATTCTTTTGCAAAGATTTTTGTTTGTGTAGAACAAGATAAGTCTGCATCAAGTACAACTACATCTTTGTTTAGTTTTCCAGCTTCTACAAGAGCTTTACCAAAAGCCTCTCTAACGGATTGTTTGTTATTTCTGTCTATTGTAAGCATATGAAACTCCTATTTTATGATAGATATTTTACCATAAAAAACTTGATATTAAAAGTTTTGTTAATTTAACCAAAGATATAACAGTCTTGTTCATATTTGTGCTAAAATGATTTCATTGAATAGTTAAGTTATTAGAAGAGGTAACAATGGAAGATTTAAGAGATAAGTATGAAGTCGTAATTGGCTTAGAAGTTCACGCACAATTGAAAACAAAGTCTAAAATTTTTGCACCAGATAGCACTGAATTTGGTAATGAACAAAATTCACAAATTAGTCCTATTACATTAGGTATGCCAGGTGTTTTACCTGTTTTAAATAAAGAATGTGTAAACATGGGTATAAAATTAGGGCTTGCATTAAATTGTGATATTCCGGAAAGATGTAAATTTGACAGAAAGCAATATTTTTATCCTGATCTTCCAAAAGGTTATCAAATATCTCAATATGATGAACCAATTTGTTTAAATGGACATCTTGATATCAATGGTAAAAGAATCGGTATTACAAGAGCTCACCTTGAAGAAGATGCCGGAAAATTAGTTCACGTTGGTTCTGCTGGGATTGCAGGTTCAACTTATTCCCTTGTTGACTTAAATAGAGCCGGAACTCCATTGTTGGAAATCGTTTCAGAACCGGATATGAGAAGTTCAGAAGAAGCTAAAAACTACATGGAAGAACTTAGAAATATCGTTAGATATATCGGAGTTTGTGATGGTAACTTAGAAGAAGGTTCAATGAGATGTGATGCTAACATTTCTATCATGCCAAAAGGTTCTAAAGAGTTCGGTACTCGTGCAGAAATTAAAAACGTAAATAGTTTTAGAGCTTTGCAAAGAGCTATTGAATATGAAATTGATAGACAAATAGAACTTGTTGAAGACGGTGAAGAAGTTATTCAAGAAACAAGACTTTGGGACGATAATGCTGGTGAAACTCGTTCTATGAGAGGTAAAGAAGATGCTCATGACTACAGATACTTCCCAGAACCTGATTTGATGCCTTTATCAATCTCTAGAGAATGGGTAGAAGAAGTTAGAAAAACTTTACCGGAATTACCTAGTCAAAAACGTCAGCGTTATATGGATTTAGGTTTGAGTGAATATGATGCATCTGTTATTGTTGAACAAATGCAATCTGCATTATTCTTTGATAAAGTTTTAGAACTTGGTGGGAATGCAAAAATCGCAGTAAACTTTATGATGGGCGAAATTGCAGCTTACTTAAAAGAAAATCATATCGAAATTACTGATACAAAATTAACACCTGAAAATCTTGTAGAACTTATTGGTTTGATTGAAAAAGGAACAATATCTAATAATATTGGTAAACAAATTCTTATTGATATGCTTCAAACAGGAGAAAAAGCTTCTGCTATAGTTGAGAAAAAAGGTTTGAGTCAAATAACAGATGTTGATGCAATAAGAAAAATGGTAGAAGAAGTTGTTGCAAATAATCCAAATCAAGTAGAACAGTACAAATCAGGAAAAACAAATATTTTAGGATTCTTTGTTGGACAAATTATGAAGGCTACAAAAGGTCGTGCTAACCCTAAAACAGTTAATGAAATTCTGTTAGAATTATTAAACGGTTAGTATAAGAAAGGTTATTCATAATGTTATTCTTTAAAAAGAAAAAATGTTCAATGGAATCAGAAATAATGGAACAGCCCTCTGTAATGGAAGGGCTTATCCATAAATATAACAATACAGAGTTTAATCTACCTGAAAATATTGAAAAAATTGTTATTGTAGCTAGTGGTTCGTCTTATCATTGTGCAAGATTTTCTGCAGATTTGTTAGGAGAAGTTGCAGGAGTTGAGGCTCGTGCCATATATTCAAGCGAATTTAATTTGAAAAAGGTTGTACCACATGATAAGAACACTTTGTACATTTTTATAACTCAATCTGGAGAAACAACAGATACCCTTAAAGCTCTAGAAAGAGTAAACGAAGGTTTTGTTGATAATGATGGGGCAAGATATTATTTGGATACATTATCTATAACAAATAGGCAAGATTCTACTATTTGGAATAAGACTAAATACAAAATAGACTGTTCTGCAGGCGTAGAAAATTCAATAGCTGCAACAAAATCATTTACCGCTCAGATGCTTTGTGTATTGATTGTAGCTCTAAAACTTTCTAAGCATAAAGGTCGAAATATTGATGAATATCTTGCATCTTTAGATAAGTTGCCAGAGGTTATGAAAACAACTTTTGAATTAAGGTCAAAAATAAAACATCTTGCAAGATTGTTGTATAAGCAAAAGTGTGTAGTTATAACAGCTGATGGAATTTCTTATTCTATAGCTAAAGAAGCAGCTTTAAAAATAAAAGAAACATCTTACATGAATATTAATGCAACTTATTTAGGTGAGTTTATGCATGGGCATGTTGCAGTTTTGAATAACAAATCTGCACTTGTTTATATTTCAGTTAATGATATTTCAACTTCTGCAGTATCTAATTTGGAAAAGATTAGAAAAAATTATAATCCTGCAATGTTCATTATAGGTAAACATAACGACAAAATAATATCTAATTTCAATATCAGTATAAACTGCGAAAACGAGATATTACAAATGTTTTCTAATGTAATTATAATTCAGCTTTTGGCTCTTGAAATAGCCAGAAAATTACACAGAAATATAGATAAACCAAAAGGTTTAAAGAAAGTTGTTAAATAAACGGATTATTGCCTGTTGATACTGTTGGGTCTATGCCTTCAACCATAGCTGTTCTATCTTGTTTTTTAGATAAATTCTTTTGTGCTTGTTCAGCTTCACCCGAGCCATAAGCAGAAACCATATCAGAATATAATAATTCGCTAATAGATGTACTTTGTAGAGCTTCATCTATATCAAGATATTCGTTTTTATCTTGGTCGACAGAATCAAAGTCAGCTTCAGTAACCCCAAACTGCATTACCTGTTCTTTACTAGGCTCAACCGTTTTGAACAGTTTGGAGAAAGCTACATAAAGTTGTACCGTTGAAATTGCCATCTTAAGTTAACTCTCTTTATCTTGTTACATCGAACATGTATATAAAGTAAAAATAGATTTCGCAATTTCATAAGCAAAGTATATTGTTACAATTGTAACATTTTATAAAATAGTTAAACTAAGTAGTTCTTAAAAGAGGTTTAGGAAATAGGTAGTAGAAAAAAGATTACCATTTTAATGGTAATCTTTTTTGTTGTTAATTATTTCCAAATAATCCTTCATTGTACAATTTTTCAATATCGATATCTTGATTATTGTTGTTATTGTTTTGTCTTTTTGTTGGTGGTGTATGTTTTGCATCATTTAGAGACATGTTAACCACATAATTTACATCATATGTGTCTGTAGAGCCATCATCATGTTCAACTTTTATAGAACTTTTTGTTGGTGTCTTAAGATTATAATTGAAATCTTCGCATTTTTTATGTTGATATAATCTACCGTTTTCAAGAGTAGTCTTTTCTTCTAAAGGTATTGTAATAAAGTCGTTGAATTCGTCTTTTTGAACAACTTTTCCATTTGCATCTTTTAGAGTTCTTGAGATTAAATCTTGTTGTTCATGTACACCATATCTCCTTATTTCAGTATATCGTTTACCGTCATCTCCTGTTACAGTTCCTCGTTTAGTATAATACCAAACTTCAGAACTTGCAGGTCTGTTTTTCTGTGGAGTTGTTGTTTTCCTTTGTTGAGGACGTTTTTGTTGAGCAGTTGCATCTTCCCAACTTATATCTTTTGAGGTTGAGTTTTCTTTTGAAGATAAATTAGGTGCGTATATTTCAGTTTTTGTTTTTGCTAGACTATCAGTTGGTACAACTAATTTACCAGTGCCAAGTCCTGCAATAAATGCTGTGGTTGCAATTATACCTGTTGAGTATTTATTGTTTGCTGAATAACTTACTTTGTGTTCTGTTGGTTGTTTGTTTTCCTGTTTTTTCTGGTTTGGTTTGTTACTTTTGAACTGCAAAAGATTTGAATAGTTGTTTCTTAATGTAATCATTTTATACTTCTCCTAATTTTGCAAATAGTTTTGTTTTTTATTTGTTATTATGTTGTTTTAATTTATCAAAAGTTTTTGTTTGTCCAAAAGACTTAGATATATTTTTAGAGTTTTGGATTATTAATGGTGTATTGTTGATTGGTGTTTCAAGTTCATTGATTCCTTTTGGTGTTTTTGCCATTTCTGATTTTTTACGGTTTTTAGCAGTAATACCATAAACCATCTTAGGAAGAATGATACCAAGGAAAGCTGGAACAAGAACTAGTGTATTGATACCTCTAGGTAAAGAGTTTAAGCCTCTAGCACGTTTTAACATTCCATTAGGTTTTCCAGGTTTTGCAGCTTCCATTAAGGTTTTAACTTTTTTATCGTCAAAGTTGTTTGCGATAACTTCCATAATCTTAGCATTTGCAGATTTGTTATCTAATTTAGAGATTATATCAAAATCTGCTACAGTTCCTGCAAAAGTTGATTGTCCGTTTTTCAATGTTTTGAATACTTTAAACAAATTACCATCGTTTTTGTCTATGAATTGAGCGAAGTTTGTTAATTTAGCTTTGTTGTCAACGTTGCCGTATATTTCTTTAATGTCTTTATTACTGAATGGTCCAATGCTGCTTAATGGATTGATTGTATCTAAAACCTTTTTGAATATAGAAGTTTTCTTATGAGAACCGTTTGTAAGAACGAATCCGGTAGATTTTTCATACAAATTAACCATAGCTTTAGTAAGAACTGGAACACCACAAGTTACTGCTACTGTAGACGTTACATCTCTTGTTATAATTTCTGGAACTTCGATAAGATCTTTTTTACCAGTTTCTTTGTCTATAGGAGCACGTTTTATTGCTGTATGAATTCTAGGTGCAACAAGTCCACCTGCAGCCAATGTTGTCATTAATATAGGTGTTAGTTGGTTACCATCAAATTGTAATTGTTTTAAAATATTACCTTTAAATTGAACATTACCATTTTTATTTACAGTTTGTTGTTGAGGTTGTGCCACTTTTTGTGCTTCTTTTTCGTCATGTTTATGAGTAGGATTATTACAAGAGTTATCTAAAGCACTAGGTGGAACAGGGTTTAAAATTGCATATAGAGAAGGAACAATTGATGTTGAACCAATAGTTGCTATAGATGCAACAACAGTTGAGAAAATTCTTTTAGCCATAGATGTTTTTTCAAACTGTTTGGCTGTTTGTTCTGTAAGCTCTTCAGCCTTTTTGTTTTTAAGAACATCTGAAGCATAACTTCTCATAGCAGTAATAGCATCTTCTGAATTGTAAGTGCCATTATCTAATTTAATTTTGTTTGCATATTCTAAATTCGTTGAATTTTCAGCATGGAAATTATTAAATTCATTAGCAATGTTTGATTTAGTATTTGCAATTTCATTTTGTATTTTTTGTTTTTCAGAAACAACTTTATTTGATTTTTTGCGGAACATGTTTAAGAATTTATCTTTGAAAGATAATCCTTTTGCAGTTTTAACTTTTGCTTCTAAATTATCAAGTTTGCTAACATGTCCGTAAATAGTGTTAACAGCATCATTAGTCTTTTGTGCAGAAGCTTCAGGAGTAGTACGAGAAACCATTTCTTTTATAGA
>CAKUVB010000087.1 GCA_934693215.1 uncultured Candidatus Melainabacteria bacterium | reverse complement strand
TGATGGTTTTCAACATAGAAAAATGGCACGAGATTTGAATGTTGTTTTAGTTGATTCTGAAAAAATGTTTGGAAACGAAAATTTACTGCCTGCTGGACCTTTAAGAGAAGGAATGGAGGGCTTTAACCGTGTTGATAAGCTTGTTGTAGTTAGTAAAAATGTTGACCATACAAGAGCGGAAAAAATTGCCAGAATTTTGGACAAAAAATTTATGAAGGGAAAAACCCCACCCCCTACCCCCCTCCCTCAAGGGGCGGGGAATAACCCAAACTTTGAAGTTGAAATTAAAGATAACGATGTTTGTAAATATTATTCAATAGGATTATTGAGTGGTGTTGAGATAAAATCTTCTCCTGATTGGATTCAAAAAAGATTGATTGCTTCCGGCATGCGTCCTATCAACAATGTTGTAGATATAACAAACTATGTACTATTAGAATATGGTACACCATTACACGCATTTGATAGAGATAAACTAAACAACTATTTATGCGTTAGACGAGCAGAAAATGGCGAAAAATTAATTACTCTTGATGGTGTTGAAAGAGAACTAACAACTGACACAGTTTTAATTGCTACAGAAAAAGAAGGTGTTTGTGCTGCTGGTGTATTCGGAGGTGCTAATTCAGAAATTGATGATAACACTAAAAATATAGCTTTAGAAGCGGCATATTTCACTCCAGCTACTAACAGAAAAAGTTCAAGAAGTATTGGTTATCGTTCAGATGCTAGTGCAAGATTTGAACATGGTGTTGATATAGAAGCTATAAAACCTGGTTTAATGAGAGCTATGCAATTACTAAACGAATATGCATCTGCTCAAGTTGAAGGTATTGTTGAAACAGGAGTTAATAAACTTGACCCTATTGATATTACACTAAGATTCGCTCAAGTTAATAAAATCTTAGGTTGCACAATTGATTCAACAAAATGTATCACTATTTTAGAAAGATTAGGGTTTAAAATGCTTGGTGGAAATGAAGCTGCAGCAAAATTTGAAGTTCCTTCTTTCAGAGCAACTGATGTAACAAGAGAAATTGATTTAATAGAAGAAATCGCAAGAATTAATGGTTACGATAAAATTGCACCAACATTACCTAACAAATCTTCTACTCCAGTTATAACTTTAGAAGAAAGAACTAAGAAAAAAATCCATGAATTAATGTTATCTGCAGGTTTGAACGAACTTGTTACACCATCATTAATCGGAGAACCTCTATTAAAACAATTTGATATTGTTTACGATAGTGACAAAGCCGTAAAAGTTGAATATCCGGCTAGTGAAGAATTTACTATGCTTCGTCAAACTATGGCTGCAAGTTTATTAAACTGCATGAAAAACAATTATGATAATGGTCAAAAGGTTTTCTGGGGTTATGAGTTTGGCAAAGTATATAACAAGGTTGCAGAAGCTGATGAACGTTCTGCAGGTGTAAAAGAAACTCAAATTTTAGAAGGTATTATTACCGGTGACAAAGAAAATTCAAAATGGCAAACAACAGGAACTATTGATTTTTATACAATTAAAGGTATTGTAGATAACTTAATGGACGAACTAGGTTTAGCAAAAAGAATAAAGCTTGTGAGCCTAGCAGATTCACCACTTGCTGAAACCCACAAATCTCTACACCCTTATAGAACTGGTGTAATGATGTTATTAGGCAAACGTCCTGAGGTTATCGGTTATTATGGACAAATTAATCCTGAATTGAGAGATAGATTAAAAATGAAACAAGATGCATTCTTGTTCAAGGTTGATTTAGATATGGTATTTGCAAACATAAACGAATCAACACCTAGATACAAAAAATTACCTCAATTCCCAGAGGTACAAAGAGATTTGGCTATGATAATTCCTCAAGATGTATCTTATGCAGATTTAGAAAAAGCAATTAAAAAAGGTGTTAATAACAACTTATTTAATGGTTGTGAAGTATTTGATATTTATCAAGGTGAGCATGTTCAAGACGGATACAAAAGTATTGCTTGCAGAATCAAGTTATTAGATGCTAACACAACTCTTACAGATGAAACTATTGAAACTCAAATGGCTAACGTAAGAGCAAACTTAAAGAAAACTTTTGCAGAATTATCTTTTAGAGAATAAAGGTTTATATAATGAAAAGAATAATATTATCATTGTTATGTTTGGTTATATTTACACTATCAGCAAGTGCGAATATTGTTCCTGCTAAGGTTTCTGATATTCCACTTGGTACTGTTGGTGTATATCAGCCAACAACATCTTTAAATATATATTCTAAAGCCGACAGAAACTCAAAAATAATATATAACAAAACTTGGAACTATTTGAACGTAGAAACAACAAGTTATGCTGATAGTTTATTCTCAGTGTTGCTTCCTAAAAAAGAACTTTCTTTTGTTTATGCTACAGATATGGACGAAGATTTCGTACAAATTATCTATAACAAACAAAACAAAGCTTCAGGTTGGGTATACAAAGAAGATAACTTTCAATTTTTACCTTGGATAACTTTTTATAATATGTATGGCCGTAAATACGGATTAAGAATACTTAAAGAATCTCCTAATTCAATAATGGACTTACATTCTAAAAGCGATAAAAATTCACAAACAATAGGCAAACTAAATAGACCTAAAGAAATTCGACTAACTGCTATTCAAGGGAATTGGGCTTTAGTTACGGCTCTTGATATTGAAGGCATTGCAAAAACAGGCTATATACAATGGCGTGGAGAAAATGGTGAATTGTATTTGTTCCCTAATTTAAAATAAATTTAAACAGGAACTTTTACAACCAATTTTCTTACATGAGAGGGTTCTTCCCCAACAGATATAGATGGTTTATGTGCATCTTTTGGATACAAAATCAAGAAATCACCTGTATGCATTTCTATATATTCAAACTCTTTAGCATCTAAAAACTCGATGTCTTTTTCCGCATCATAAGGTATATTCTCTGAACAGGTTTTATAATCACAAACACCTATCTTTTCTGTCCCGGCAAGGATAAATTGAATATCAATATACTTTCTATGAGCCTCAAATAAAGCATCTTGTTTGGTATAGTATGTTTGAAGATTTGCCCATATACCATTAGGATATTCCAAACGACCGTCAGGTATATCGTTAAAATTTGTGTTCTTTATAATCTCTATAGCCTCAAGAATTCTTGGAGATTTATCTAATATAATGTTTTTCATATCTATATTCTATAACAAAAATTTGTAAAAATTTTAATCATAACTTCCATCATAGATTTTACCTTTAATTTTGACATTCTCAAAGCCTTTTATTGGTTTGTCTTTATCAATATCAACATCTCCACCTATGCGTTTAAGATTTCCTACGGATTTAATTGATGAATCGCAAAAAGTTGCATTTCTTCCAATAGTCGTCAAATTACCCAAATCTTCCAATTTGACCCCTATAAAAACTGCATCACCACCAATATTTTTTAGTTTACCTAAGGATTTTATCTTTGAATTTTCAAAAAATGCATCTCCGCCAATAGATTCTACATTTTTCAACTCTTCAAGTTCAGAATCTCTAAAATCAGCATTACCGTTTATTCGTTTTACATTGGCTAGTAAATTATCTTCATTAACACCTAACTCTTTAAAAGATAAAATTTCATTTTCTATTGGTTGATGATATTCAGAAATATTTAAAAAACCTTTTTTGTCTTTTTTAGTACTAATTCCGATAAGCTTAAAAATTTCTTCTGGACTAGAATTATTACTTGCCACTTTTTTAAGCTCTTTGATATTTATATTACCAATAGAATCGAGAGATAATACACTAGGTAAAGCCTGAGTTCCTCTTGAAATATCTCTACCAACTCTTTTTAAATTTCCAAATGATTCAAGTATTGCACCCCAAAGACAAAGATCTCCATCAATATTTTCGAGATTACCTAAAGAAGTGACATTTGAACCATTTAAATTTACATTGCCTTTAACTTGTTTGATATCTTTAAATAAATCATTTTCATTAATTCCTAAATCAGAATATGAATAGTTTTGCTTAAGTTGATTATAACAATCTATAGTAAGCTTACCATCTTCATCTTCTTCTACATTATGCCCAAAATATTCTAATATTGTTTTTGTATCTTTGTTTTTTATCGCATCTCCAATAACCGCTCTTACTTTATCTGTTTGAATCTTCTTTTTTTTAGCTTCTTCCATTTCGAGATTTGCTTTTGGTGCAAGCTGTAAATGCTCATCTTCTATGTGCTTTTTAACAACATCATAATAATCTAAAGGCACACGACTATTATTTAATTCGCCTTGTATTTCTTGAACCTTATCACCCACAAATCTTACACCCAATTTTGGTTTACCATTTTCTAGATAGACATGAAAATCTCCATCTGACAAATATGGTGCTGCGTTATACGATTTTGTACACCAACGGCTATGAGAGAGAGTTTTTAGTTTATCAACATTATCTGCGAAATTTTCAGAATCGTGCTCTTTAGAAGGTATTACAACCCATTTTGAATCAGTTTCTCCTGAACTTACATCTTCAAGATAAAGAGCTTGCATTTTGTCATTATAAATTTTGTTAAAATCAAACTGATATTTATTATCTATTTTTAAATTATCTTCTATTTCAGCTATTGAGTCAGCTAGAACACCTTTGTTCAAAACAGCAGGAAGTTTATCATTATCAGGCCGAAGATCTTTTGATACAGAAGATAATATCAATAAAGAGGTTGCATTATTATATGCATCATTTTCATTTAGAACATAATCAGTCCATTCTTTTAGCATCGCTTTTCGTTGAATTTTTGTTTCTTGATGACGTCCACCAAAATTTTTATCTAAAACATCTTTTTTGACACACTCACCACACCATTTTTGGAAATCCTCATTAGAATTAAATTTTTCGATTGGTGCCTTATATTTTTCGACAACAGCATAATCTATACCTTCAAATTGATGCTTTTTTAATGCACCAAAAGAAATAGTATCACATGATAGTTGTTTGAGTTTTGGTTGAGTCGAATAGTTTATTCGTTTATTAAGTTGATAATTGTTAAAATTAAAACAGTTTTGTAAGCTTATTTGCATAATAGTCTTGCCTTATAATACTTTTTTATATATCTATATAACAAGTATAAAAAATAATTTTGCTATTTGTGTATTAAATTGATAATTGTTCTTTACAAATGCTTTCTTGACACAAGATATTCGTTTTGATAATGTTATAGTAGAAATTTCTACTCGTAGATTTTTCTACTTATTATATTACAAAATGTTAAATTAATGAATTTGACTTATTCTGTAATATAATATTTAAAGATGAATATTTCTTGGGAGAGGATATGAAGAAAAAAATTTTTATATTAATGGCTATTATCTTTTCTGCAATATTGTTTAGATATTTATTTGCAGCATTTGGAACTCATATGATGCAAGTAAAGATGAAAGCAGGAATGACTCCACCAGTTACAGTTACAAAGGTTTTTGAAACAAGTAGAAAAAAATCTTATGAAATACCTGCTCGTGTAACATCAAAATCACAAATACAAGTTAATGCCAGAATAAACGGATACTTAACAAAAAGCTATTTTAAAGAAGGTGATTACGTAAAAGCTGGACAAGTTTTATTTGAGATTGAACCACAAGAATATCAAATAGCAGTAGATAGAGCTAGAGCTGATGTACAAAAAGCTAGAGCTCAACAGGTTTATTATGATAAACAAGCAAGAAGGGCTCAGCAGTTAGTAAAACAAGATTATATCGCACGTTCAGAATATGATAATGCTGTTTCTCAAAGAGATTTATACAGAGCATCTACTAATTATGCAGAGATGAACTATAGAGATGCGATAAGAAATCTATCTTATACAAAAGTAAAAGCACCTGTTTCAGGTAGAGTCGGAATTATTACAGTTACAGTAGGCAACTATGTAACAATTAATTCCGGTGCATTAACAACAATATACAGTACAAGACCTATGTATGTAACATTTCCTCTTGATACAGACCAATTTTCAACACTTACAACAATTGACGGAAGTGCAAATGTAAACAGAAAAGTAGAATATGTTTATAGTTCAGGTAACAAATATTCTCACTTTGGGGTACAAGACTTTAGAGATAATAGAGTTGACGAATCAACTGGTACGATTACAATGCGTGCTACTTTCTCAAACGAAGATGACGGACTTATATCAGGAGATTTTGGACGTATAATTATATATTCAAACAATGATTTTGCAGTCCCTACAATCCCTTCAAAAGCTATACAAGAAAACCAAGAAGGTAAATTTGTATATATGTTAGACAGTAACAACTTACCAAAACTGGTTTATATAAAAACTCTTGGACAAGAAGGCGAATACACGTTAGTTGATAGCGGTTTAAAAATAGGTGATACTGTTATAACTTCAGGATTACAAAAGGTTGTTACAGGCATGCCTGTAAGAATTGTAGAACAAGAAGTTACCGACCAAAAACAAGAACAAAAACCAAACATTCTTATAAGAATTTTCAATAAAATAAAAGGAATAGGGAGAAAATAGTGGCTGGAAATTTATTTGTAAGACGACCAAAATTAGCAATCATTATTTCTCTTGTAATTATTCTTGCAGGTTTAATTGCAATGGTTTCTTTACCTGTTGAAGAATATCCTTCAATCACACCACCTCAGGTTATTGTTTCTGCAACATACAACGGTGCGAGTTCTGATGTTGTTGCATCAACAATTGCAGCACCTGTAGAGCTTCAATTAAATGGTGTTGAAAACATGATTTACATGTCATCAGATTCAAGAAACGATTCTTATAAACTAACGATATATTTTGCAGTTGGAACTGATCCTGATATGGCATTAGTAAACGTACAAAACCAGCTACAATTAGTAACTCCTAGATTACCTGAAGAGGTAAGAAGATACGGCTTAACCGTAAAAAAATCTACAGGTGGCCCCGGTTGTTTAATGATGTCTATTCGTTCACCTCATGGAACTTATGATTCATTATACTTAGCTAACTACTCAACAATGTTCTTGAAAGATGAACTGGCAAGATTAAAAGGTGTTGCAGAAGTTGGAGTTTTTGGTGCTGGTGAATACTCAATGAGAGTTTGGTTAAACCCTCAAAAAATGGCTAGTTTGAATATTTCATCGACAGATGTTCAAAATGCAATATCTGCACAAAACGTACAAGCTCCAGCTGGTAATCTTGGGGTAGAACCAATGACAGACCCTCAAGTATTAAAATAT
>CAKUVB010000086.1 GCA_934693215.1 uncultured Candidatus Melainabacteria bacterium | reverse complement strand
ATATTTATCAGAAAAGAGACCGACTGCTTGCAGTCGGTCTCTTTGTTTTTATGATTCGTTATTTGTTTAAGGCTTCTCCTTTATCAGTTACAAAACTAACTTTCTTTTTCATGTCAAATGTTTCTGTTTTTGGATTCCATAGGAAGTGTCGGAGTGTTTTTTTGTTATCATATTTTTTGTACCAGCCGTATTCTGCACCATATGTTGCCTCATAGCCTTCTTTTTTGGCTTTGGCTTCCATTATTTTTCTTTCAGATGATGTTAATTTTTTAGGTTTGTTACTAAATTGAAGACCACTTCCAAGGTTATTTTTTCTGCGAATCCTAGCTATTGCTTTGTCTTTATCAATTTCTTTTCCGTCAAATTTAAACTTGATATTACCTTTATTATCAAATTCTGCAGTTAAACCCTTTGGATATTTCACATTTTCAGGTAAATTAAGTTGTTTATTTATTTCTTTTGGTATTAGTCTTTTCGGTATAAATTTATCTTTTACTTTGAATAATTGTTCTCCTAGTTGATATTTATTGTCATCAGTTGTATTAACCATGTAATAAGTTATATTTTTATTTTTATCTTTTACTTGAACGACTTTCTCTTTGTTTTGTTCTGAGCTTTCGATTTTACCATCAATAACCTTTGCTCGGACTTCTTTAGGTAATCCTTCAATGTATTCAAATCGTTTTTTGAATAGAGAAGAATGACCGACTTGTGCAAGATTGCCATTTTCGTCTTCGTATAGTTTATTATCTTTTACTAATGCTGTTCGGACTCCATTGTGGTAATCATATCTTTGTTTTTCTCCGTAACCTTTTGTTGTCGCATCTTGTTTTACTTTACGAGTTCTGTTGCCATTATTTTCCACAGGCTCTTTTTCAGGTTTTGGAGTATTATTTGGTTTAATTTTGTCTTCAGGTTTATTTTTTTCTCCGATATATTTATCGTCTTCACCTGTTGCGAGGTCACTCATGCTTTGATTTTTCAGGTCATCAAGAAGCTTTTGTAACTCCTCTTTTTGAAGTTTGTTATCTTCTTCTGCGTATTTTTTGAATACTTTACTTATATTTGATAAATCTTTTGCATCTAAATCAACACCTTTAGCAAATTTTCTCGCACCTGTTGGGTTTTTAACTGTTTGAGATTCTTGTTGGACGGCATTTAGATATGATATCAATTCTTTCATTGTAATACCATCATCATTATCTGTGTTTATGGTGTTTAGTATTGTTTCGCCTGTTGTTGTAGTGTTACCGTTTTTCCCCTTTTGTTCATCAAGTGTTAATCTAGAAGCTTTTGCTCCGTTCATTAGCATTGATGCAAATGTTTGGGTTTGTGATACAGCCGTTTCATCGTTATCATGGGAGATAGTTCCGCTTTCTTTATTATATGTAGATTTGTCATTAACGGCATCACCATGGTTATGATATTTATGTACAGCATCATCAGAGTTTACTTCCGATAATGCTTCTCTTAGTGTTTTTTTAGTATCATCACATTCGAATCTTAACGGGTCATCTCCTTCGCCACCACGCATAACGTATAATTTACCGCCAAATTCAATACCATTATCTTTTTTGGTGCAACCCGCAGGAAGTTCCATTTTTTGACCATTTGCTAAACTTCCGGTAAACTCTTTGTCTTGTGTAATATATTGAAAGAAGTTTGATACCATATTTTTAGTGGTAGGCTCTGATTTTTTAGCATTGGTACTAAGCTCTAAACCAAGCTCTTTGAAAGCTGTATTTGCCAGTTCTTGTTCCTTTGCATCAAGAGTATTATCATTTTCACTGACTTTGTTTGAATATTCAGTAAAAATATCAAGAGCTTTCTTTCGAACAGTTTCATCTTTATTTTTTATTATATTTAAAAATTGCTCTTGGGTAATACCACCACTTGTTATGTTATAGTCTTCGCTCATCTCTCAACTTTTGCTCCATGTATTACACTTCTTATATCAATAAAGTCATGTTATAGCTTGAGATTTCAGTGTTTTTATTTTTTGTAACATGTTTTTACAAAGTAGTGCTTAATCAATATAGTATTAATTGAATAAAAAAGTTAAATAATTACTAATTTTAGATTGTATTTATTTTTCAGTAGAGTTGGTTGTTTCTATAGGAGATTTCGGAATGGAGAAACCAAAAGTAGAAGTACCTTTTCTTTTACTGCTTGTTGCGTGGATTTCTCCATTGTGGGAATCAATTATTTGTTTAGAAAGATATAGTCCTAAACCTGTGCTTGTTTTACGGAACTTAGCATTTTGGGTTTGTTTGTATTTAGCAAAAATATCTGATAACGCATCGTCTGAAATGTAATGACTTTTATTTGTAATATCTATATTAATACTATTAGAATCATCGGTATCGCTTAAATAAACTTCTATTTCAGAGTTTGGGAAACTGTGATTATTTGCGTTAGAGATAAGGTTAAGAATAACACGTTTGATTTGGAATTTGTCTGCAATAACAATGTTTGAACTTGCAGAAGAATGTATTTTTATAGTTTGTTGCTTTTCTATAAGTAGGTTAGAAATTTCGTTAATAGTTTCGTTTATCAATTCTTCGATATTAAAACTTTCATACTTGAGTTTTATACTTCCGTTATCGTACATATATGTATCAAGAATAGTAAAAATAAGATTAGACATATATTTGCATGAACTTTTTATTTGGTTCAATATATCTCTTTGAATATTACTTACTTCTCCAAAACAATTTTTTAATAATAAATCTAATGCGTTTATTTGGGCTAATGTTGGAGTTTTTAAATCGTGAGTCATTGTGGCAACAAATGTTTTCTTGCGTTCTTCTAAGTTTTTATCAGCATCTATGTTTTCAAAAATAACAACAATACTTACAACTTGATTATATCTGTTAAGAACAGGTGTTTTGGTAACTTTATACCAATGACCTTCATTATTGTTTTTAGGACGAAGAAATTTATCAGATTTTATTGCTTGTTTTGTATCAATAATTTTTTTGTCTTCTTCATCATACAAATTTGAATCAACATACAAGTCGTTCACGCAACGTCCAATCATATCTTCTGGTTTTATTTTTAATAGTTCACTAAGTTTGTTATTCGCAAGCAAAATAGTACCATCAGGCTTTTTGATATACATTGCAAGTGATGTATTATTGATAATTTCGTTCATCAAAGTATGCTGAACTAATATTTCGTTTTTAAGGGCTTTTGCTTCTAACATACTTAAATAACGGATAGTTAAAATTGTAAGAATTTCAAAAATAGTGATACAAAACGCATCTAACGAACATACTGTAACTCTTGGTAATATATTAGGTGAAATAAGAGTGTAGTACAAAAGTATTGATGAAATTACTAATATAACTGATTTTTTGAAATCTAAAAACATAAAAAATATTTCATTTTGTAAGTTGTATACTTATATTATACACAATAAATTAATATATCCTAAAAAGATTATCCAGTTGACTATTTAAAATCCAATAAAAAATATAAGAAAACAGAAATAATAGTTATTAACAAACAATTATTAGTCGTCAGGAGGTAGAAATTAGTTCAAACCAAACATATAATACTTGTAATGGGTTCCAATATTGATACTGAGAAAAAATTTGGTGCAAAACTGGCTTATATAAGAAAGAGTAAAAAACTTTCACAAATAAAGCTGGCAGAGATGGTTGATATGAATTTTAATTATATCGGTCAGATAGAACGTGGAGAGGCTAATGTGACAATAAAAACAATGGTTGCGATTGCTGATGCTCTTGATGTAGAGCTTAAAACCCTTTTTGATTTCACGTTTTAATAATTTAAAGAGCAAAAAATATATTTACGAGTTTTATACAGTATATGATACCTCGTTTATTAACATACAAACCTCCAAAACAAATACCGCAAAGACTAATTTATAAAATGCCAATGGACGATACGTATGTCTATAAAATGGCAGATACAAGAACTGGCAAATACGTTGGACGTATGATAGGGAATGTCGTTCAAGAGATATTTGGCTCATCGTTTTATCCTAGTTTGGAGAGCTATAAATCATTTTTCATAAGAATGTTGGAAGTTGAATCAAAAAGAGAGGGACATGGCTCAAGTTTTATAAAATTAGCAAAAAAAGAAAGCCTCAAAAATGGTGGAGAAGGTAGAATTCACTTAATTGCTAGTAGTTGTTTTGATCCAAAGTCCCCGCCACATGTGTTTTATCGAAAGTTAGGGTTTACTTCAAGATATTCTGGAGTGTTAAATGTTATAGACGATGCAATCAAAAACAAAAAAAGTTTATTATATCAAGATATTATAGATGTGCCAATGTATTTATCAGATGAGGTAGTTAAAAATTCATCTAATAAATCAAACGCAAAACAAAATAAAACTTCTATTTGGCAAAGGATAAAAAAATTATTTAAGTAATTGAATAAATTGTTTTAACCATTCAGGGTGAGCTGGCCATGCCGGAGCTGTAACAAGGTTTCCGTCTGTCACTGCGTTTGTCGCTGTTTCATTTGGTTCTACCCATTCTCCACCTGCAGAAATGATATCAGGTTTTAAAGAGATGTATGCAGTACATTTACGTCCTTTTATTGCATTAGCTGTTAGCAAAACTTGAGGCCCATGACAAATAGATGCGATTGGCAGATTATGTTCTACAAAATATTTAACAGTATGTATAACTTTGTCATCTAATCTGATGTACTCAGGAGCTCGACCCCCGGGGATAACTAAAGCATCATAATCTGATGCTGCAAAGTCAGAGAAATTTTTGTTTAAAACAAAATTATGACCTCTTTTTTCTGAATAAGTTTGGTCGCCTTCAAAATCGTGAATAGCCGTTTTAATAATATCTCCAGCTTGTTTTTTAGGACATACAACATCAACATTATGTCCTAACATTAATAATGCTTGATATGGAACCATTAGTTCATAATCTTCTACAAAATCTCCTGCTAATATCAATATTTTTGCCATTTTATAAAATCCTTATTTCTTTATTTCAAACGTATTATTTTGGTCTTCCGGATTTCCCGCAAGGAATGATGCACCCATAACCTTAACCTTTGCAGTGTTTAGTGTGTCTTTCAATCGAGTTTGTTTAGTATAAACATCAACAATAACTTTTTTCTTTTGGTTATTAATGTTAATTATTCTAAATGCACAAGGATATGTTACAAGTGACGGTGTATCTATATATAAAACGTTATCTTCTTGTATAATTTTTGACCCATGATAATGTCCAGAACATACGATTATTGGATTTTTATGTTTGTGTAACAATTCCATAACCTCAAATCTGTTAGTTAGTCTGTGACTTTCGCTATTATATGGTTCAACGATAGGAACGTGAGAACATATTATTACTATATCGTTTTTTGCATTTTTTAACTCGTTATCAAGCCATTGTAATTCTTCCGGATAAATTTCTCCTTGAGTTGTTACTCTATCCAAGATGATTGTATCTAAACAAATGACCTTGAAGCCTTTTTTAGGTGAAAAAGAATAATAAGGTCCTTTGTGTGAAAAGTTTGGATTGTGTCCACACAAGATATCAAAAAACTCGTTTTTTGACATTTTAAACTCTTGAACATCATGGTTTCCAAGTAGACCATACCAAGGTGTATTTAAAGAATTAGCCTTGTTTATAAATTCTAAAAGCTGACTTTTTTTAGGCTTGTTTACTAAATCTCCTGTAAACATTACAAAGTTTACATTAGGTGTTTCGTTTATTTGTAAAATAACATCGTCTAAAATTTTAGGAGATGCACTCAATACTTTATAAGTCGTATCATTTTCGAATGACGAATAGTGGGCATCGCTTACTTGTGCAAATTTTAGATTTGAATTACTCGCATTACATACTTGAACACCTAAACAACAAGCTAATAAAAGTGTAAATGTCCAGTTTGTGATTTTTTGAAATAATGTTTCTTGTTTCTTGCGAGTTTTACGGTGTCTTGTCATTATTTGCATACCTTATTTATTTCTTGACGAATTTTGTTTTCGTTTAGAGTATCTGATGTTACATTGTATATTCTTATTTTAGCCTCTAACAATTGTTTGTTTTTAGGCGATAGTTTTAGACCTTTATCTAATATTGCAATAGCTTTATTTTTGCCTGCATAATCAAGATATATTCCACTCAAATCAACAAAATCTTGTGTGGTTATCGGATTCATTGAGTCTAATGCTTTTATTAATTTATTGTAATTCTCCATATCACCCATATTTTTATAAACCAAAGCAATATTATAAAAATAGATAGGGCGGGCATAAGGTTTTATTGAAGCATCTTGAAAAGCTTTTAAAGCTTTTTCGTTATCTTTTAGAGCTAAATAATTTTGTCCAATTTCATTCAAAACCTCTCCTGAAGGGTTTGGAATCGTTTTTAATGCGTCAATAGCACCTTTTGGATTTTTTAATAGAGTTTCTACAGAAGCTAATGCAATTCTGTAGTCAATACAATTATTCATCATAATCGCTTTGATTATATATGTTTGAGCCATATTATAATCTTTAAGCTCTAAATAGTTTCGGTATTTCATAAAATATGAATAATCATCTTTTGGTGAAAGCTCAATGTATCTGTCTATTGAAGAATTTGACCAAGCATAGTCTTTTGTTTGGTAATAAATATCTGCTTGCTGAATATAAGTTAATGCAAATTCAGGAGCAATTTGAGATGCTGTATTCAAAACATTGAGTGCATCTTGATATTTGCCTTCTTTTTTATTTAATACTCCTAATAAATAATACGCACAGTAGTCTTTTTTGTTCTTTTCAATGGCAAGATTCAAGTATTTGCGAGCTTTTACGTAATCATTATCATTGATTAAAACTTGTGCATAGTTATCAAAAGGTGCGGTAAAAGTTTGGTGAATTTGGTTTGCTTTTTTGAACATAGACTCAGCTTTTGATTTGTTATCAAGTTTTATATATGTCAAACCAAGATTGTTGTATGCAAATCTGTTTTTAGGATTACATTTTATTGCACATAAAAAAGCTTCTTTTGCTTTTTCGTAATCTGCTTTTTTATAATATTCTTGACCTTGTTCGTTGTATTGGTCAGATGATTTTATGCCGGATTTAGTGTTTGAAGGTCTTATTATAATTTTGCTATCAAGAGTTGTAGTATTCAAAAAACCATCAGGCGGTATCATTTTTATAAATAAGCAGTTTGCACCATAATGAGATGGGTGTTTTTTTAATATTAGTTTTAAATAATATTTTGCTTGTTCAAAATCTCCCGCAGCATAAAAATTCTTTGCAATATCAAGGCAATCGTCAGTTTCTTCATCTGCGAATACCGGTGAACCGAGTAAAGC
>CAKUVB010000085.1 GCA_934693215.1 uncultured Candidatus Melainabacteria bacterium | reverse complement strand
TAAATATACTTTTAAACAGTCCATAGAAGATGCGGCTACTGTTCCTTTATATTATGAAGCAAGAATCCCTGAAATGCAGATTACAAATGATGATTTGGAAACTCAACTTCAAAATATTATTGATTCTGCTGATTTTACAGATGAACAAGAAGAACAATTTGAAAAAGAATATGTGAATATGTATCAAGTTATTACAAGAGAAGATAGACTTGATGCGATTGCGAAAGATGTAGTTAAACATTTTATGAATCGTGGTTTTATGGGTAAAGCAATGTATGTTGCAATAGATAAAGCAACAGCAATTAAAATGTATGATAAAGTTAAAATAGAATGGGATAAATATATTAAAATTCTTGAAAATAAATTAAAAACTGCAAATGAAGATACTAAAGAAGTTTTGCAAAATCAAATCAACTATATGAAAGAAACTGATATGGCAGTAGTTGTATCTTCATCGCAGAATGAGATTGAGCAGATGAAACAAAAGGGTGTTGATATTACTCCTCATAGAAAGAGAATGAAAACGGAAGATCTAGCCACCAAGTTTAAAGATAAAGATGATAAGTTAAGATTAGTGTTTGTTTGTGCAATGTGGGTTACAGGTTTCGACTGCCCTACAATTTCAACTCTTTATCTTGATAAAATTTTAAAAGAACATACACTAATGCAAACAATAGCAAGAGCAAACAGAGTATCAGAGGGTAAATACAACGGATTAATAGTTGATTATATTGGTATATTTAAAGCATTACAAAAAGCATTGGCAATATACGGAGAACCAACAGACGGCGGAACTTCTGAAGAAGATCCTGCTGAAACAAAAACCGAATTGATTAAACTATTAGATTCTGAGGCGACAAAAATGAGAAATTTTCTCAATTCAAAGAAAATTAATGTTAATGAAATATTTGACACAAGAGCATTAGAATGTATAAAAAGGACTGAATATGCCGTTAATACAATATTAGAAACAGAAAAAGATAAAACAGAATTTATAAAAGGAACTCAAAATCTCAAAGCATTATTTAAAGCAATTTTACCAGATAGTGAAGCAAGAAGATTTGCAAAATTGGTTTTTGTTTGTTCAATTCTATATGCAAAAATAAGAGAAGTTACAATTAAATCTATTGATAATACAGAAATTAAACAACTTGCACAACAAGTAGAAAACTTGCTCAATGAATCAATTAATCTTAAATCATACAAAATAAAAGCCGGAGAAAAACTAGATTTAAGCAAAATAGATTTTGAAGAATTACAACGTAGAATTTTGAAAGAAAAACAACATGTATTATTGGAAAAACTAAAATCAACAATTAGCTCTAAACTTTCAATGATGTTAAAAATTAATGATATGAGAAAACATTTCCAAGAAAAGTTTGAACAAATTATTGATGAATACAATGCTGGGAAATTAACAATGGAACAGATGTATGTTCAATTAGTAGCACTAACAAATGATTTAACAACTGAAGAAAAACGCCATCTTGATGAAAATTTAACAGAAGAAGAACTCGCAATACTTGATATATTAACAAAACCTGAACCTAGACTATCTAAAAAAGAATTTGAAACCGTAAAAGCTGCAGCTCAAAGATTAGTTCGGGTAATTAAAAAAGAAAAACTTGTTCTTGATTGGAGAAAAAAACAATCTACAAGAGCAAAAGTCAAAGAAGCGATTGAAACAATCTGTGACGAGACATTGCCAGAAATATATGATAAAGATTTATTTCAAGAAAAATGTAACTCTTTATACGACCATTTCTATGATTATTACAATAATGCAGATGATAATATTTATACAAATGTTGCATAATAAAAATTTTGAAAAATATTTTATGTCAAAAATAGGTCGTAAATGTCAAATCAAGTGTTAGATTTTTTTAAAATTCAAATTGGGCTTTTCCTTTTTGGCTCACTTTATCCGTACAACGTAAATATATCCTTGAAATCCACTAATAACAATGCGTTGCTCAATTAAATCGTTTTACCCGTACATCTTAGAGAAAGCACGTTTTGGCTCAGTTTGATGTACGGTTAAAATGATTTTTCCGACCTCTCAAATGCCCTCACAGAGCAAGTTTTCCCAAATAAATCACATTACCCGTACAAACCAAATCATGCTTTCCAATACAGCGATTACCCGAGAAACAAAAAAAAAGAGTTTAAATAAATGGTTTTTTATTAATTGATGAGAAAAGACTCACTTTCGGACTTCACTGGCAGATTCCATAACATTTATTTCGACCTCTCGGACTCTCTGCCGACTGAAAACGATTAAGTATCGTTTTCAGGAGAGGGAGACGAACGATACAAGAGGACAAAGTGATACTTTGGACGATTGGGTTCTCTTGGAGAACCTGCGTTCGGCGATTACCCGAGAAACAAAAAAAGAGTTTCTTTAAAAGAAACTCTTTTTTAATTTAATAGCTGGGGAGAGACTCGTTTTTTAACTTCTCTCAAGTTTAAGTTTAAACTATTAGTTACAATTATTACCTTTCGACCTCTCGGACTCTGCCGACTGAAAACGATTAAGTATCGTTTTCAGGAGAGGGAGACGAACGATACAAGAGGACAAAGTGATACTTTGGACGATTGGGTTCTCTTGGAGAACCTGCGTTCGGCGATTACCCGAGAAACAAAAAAAGAGTTTCTTTAAAAGAAACTCTTTTTTAATTTAATAGCTGGGGAGAGACTCGAACTCTCGACCTCTCGGGTATGAGCCGAACGCTCTAGCCAGCTGAGCTACCCAGCCATATACTATTAAATTTTTCTTACTGGCTAGAGCGTTCGCTCTAGGAAATCTTACCGGTTTCATAAACTCAACCTTGTGAGCTACCCAGCCATATACTATTAAATTTTTTCTTACTGGCTAGAGCGTTCGCTCTAGGAAATCTTACCGGTTTCGTAAACTCAACCTTGTGAGCTACCCAGCCATTCAAGAAATCATCTTTCGACAAGAAAAATTATCTCATAAGCATACTTAAATATCAAGTTATTTTTTTAAATATAATTTTTCTAACCTAACAAAAAAGGAACAGAGCCAAAACTGACCCTGTTCCTTAAAATCTCAGTCAAATTTGAATTAACTAAAACTACTTGATTTCTACAGTAGCTCCAGCTTCTTCTAATTTTTTCTTTAATTCTTCAGCTTCATCTTTTTTGATGTTTTCTTTGATAGCTTTTGGAGCACCATCAACTAATTCTTTAGCTTCTTTCAAGCCAAGACCTGTGATAGCTCTAACTTCTTTTAATACAGCGATTTTGTTAGCACCAGCTGAAGCTAATACTAATGTAACTTCTGCATCAGCAGCATCTTCAGCACCACCTGCAGCAGCTGGAGCAGCAGCAGCTACAGCAACTGGAGCAGCAGCTGAAACGCCAAATTTTTCTTCCATAGCTTTTACTAATTCTGAAGCTTCTAATAAAGTTAATTTTTCAATTGATTCTAAAATAGATTCTACACTCATGGTTTTCTCCTTTTTATTATTTTAATTTGTGTAATATACGTTTTGTTCTGAATTAAATCAGATGCGTAAATCTTACGCAGATTTTTGATCTCTAACAGCAGCCATAGCTCTTGTTAATGAAGACATAACCGCATTGATAGAGTTTGCGATACCAGATGCAGGTGAATTGATACAACCAAGCATTTTTGCGTAAATTTCTTGTTTTGATGGTAATGTAGCCAAAGCTTTTGCTTCTGAAGCAGATAATAATTTACCGTCCATAGCAGCAGCTAGGATTTCACCTTTTTTGGTTTCTTTCATGAATTTTGCTAATACTTTTGCAGGTGCAACTTGGTCATCAAAACCAAATGCGATTGCAACAGGACCTGTCAAAGAATCAGCTAAAACTTCGTATTCTGTTCCTTTAATGGCAATTTTTGCTAAAGTGTTTTTAGTTACCATATAATCAGCATCTTCTTTTTGAATTAAGCGTCTTAGTTTGGTAATTTCTTCTACTGATAAACCTTTGTAATCAGTAACAATAGCAACTTTTGCCTTTTCAATTTTCTCTTTCATTTGAGAAATTTTTTCTGATTTAAAGGCTTTTGTTGACATTTTTTGCTCCTTTGTTTTATTTTTGCGGATTAATAATCCGTTTCGACCTTTTATTTACATAGTAAAAAGACTTTGCGTCAATTACTTTACCGCAAAATCTTACACATTTTAAAACTATTTTGATATTTCGACTGTGTAACCTAGGTTAGCCGGTTCTTCCTTTTATAATGCGATGAGCTAGAAACTTTGTTTCTTTTACATCGAGGATTTTCACCTTGAAACTCTATCAGCATAACTAACTGTCTGCGGTTTGTGTTTTTATATTATCAAATAAAGATTATAAATCAAGCACTTTTTAACAATTTCTTGAAAAAAATTAACATGTGGGCTATACTTTCCTTACAGATGGAATGAATAAAGGATATAAAATATGAAAAAAAGATTAGCAACTTTATTATTACTTAGTTTATTAAGCATAACTCCAGCTCTAGCAGAAGGAGAACAAGCTGAACAAACTGTTAAACCTGTAACACCACAACAAACTCAAGTGGTACAACCTGTAGAAGTATCTCAGCCTACAGAAATAGGTACGACAAAAGATACACCGGAACAAACAAAAGTTACAATAAAAGATATCTCATCAGATTATTGGGCAAAAATGCCTATCGAGAATGTTGTTTCTAAAGGTATAATGAAACTAGATGAAGATGGCAAATTTAATCCTGAAAAAAATCTTACAAGAATAGAATTTGTTCAAGCTCTTTTGAAGATTTTATCTAACGATAATCTTGATGTAAAAATCTCTAATATTTTTACAGATGTTAAAAAATCAGATGCTTATTATGCAGATGTTTTACGTTCTGAACAACTTGGACTTGTATATGGATATCCTGACAACACGTTCCTACCAAACAACACAATGCTAAGAAGTGAAACTACATCTATCATAAGCCATATTACAAAAGATAAATTTGTAGATTGTTCAATTTTGGACCCATACTCAGATAAAAATGAAATTCCTGAATGGGCAAAAATACCTTATGCAAAATCTATCAACTATGGTATTTTCGTAAACCACCCAGACGAAAACAAACTTGAACCAAATAGAAACATAACAAGAGCAGAAACTGCAGTTCTTTTATCACGTTTGAATGATAAACTTTCATTGGTAAAACCAAAATTTGTTATCCCTTCAGAAAAAATGCTTTCTGTTGAACACCTAAACTTGGTAAGAAGAACACCTTGCTCTAAAATCCAAATTACAAACTGGAGAAAAATTATTTTAGAAGGCAACGTAGTTCCTGTAAAATATGAATCTAAATTTGCATCAAAAACTGCATCTGAAGGTGATAAAATAAACTTTGTTCTTCCACAAGGCTTATATACAGATGAAGGAACAATGTTATTACCTGCAGGAACAAAACTAACTTCAGAAGTTTCTATTGTTGAAGCTCCAAATAGTTTCAATAGACGTGCAAAAGTTTATGTAAACTATAAACAATTTGTTCTACCTGATGGAACAGCTTATGATGTGCAAGCAAAAACATACACAAGAGATAACGCATTAAAAGAAACTCTATGGCTTGCAATTCCAAAAGCTCTTACAGGTGTTGGAGCAGTAACTCCGGGACTAAATTATAGAGCCAGAGAAGGAGAAAAAATAAAAGTTATTATGTTAGATGATGCATTCCTAACAAATCCAGAAAGAATGCAACAACAAGAACAACAAGAAACAGGGCTGTAATCAGCCCTTTTCTTTTGGGTAAAATAATCAACCAACACAAACCTTAGTTGACAAGTTAGCTAATATATTATATCTTTCTGTTATCAGAAATGGAGTTGTAAATGGCTAATAAAATTAAATGTCCTAAGTGTGGTGAAGAAATAGATATAGAAAACCTAATTCAAGCAGAGGCAAAAGATACCCTTGATAAAAAACTTGCACAACAAAAAGCTGAATTAGATAAACAATTAGAAGAATACAAAAAGCAAACAGAGTCGCTTAAATCTCAACTTGAAAAAGAGAAAGAAAAAGCTATAGATGATGCACTAAAATCACAAAAACAGGAATTCAAAGCAAAAGAAGAAGAACTCAAAAAGAATATACGAGAAGAACAAAAAGAAGCTTATCAAGAACTTGAAAAAGAACTTGAAGAAAAATCATTACAAATAAAAGAACTCAACAAATTAAAAGCTGAAAAATCTCGTCTTGAAAGAGAAAAAGAAGAATTGCAAGAAAAAATTATTGCAGATACAGAAAAAGAATTCTCGCAAAAACTTGTTGAAGAAAAACAAAAATATCAAAAACAAGCAGAAGAAAAGTTTGAACTCCAAATCAAAGAATTGCAAAAACAACTTCAAGACCAAAAAGACTTGACAGAAGAAATGAAAAAACGTCAAGAACAAGGCTCTATGCAGTTGCAAGGTGAAGTTCAAGAACTGGCAATAGAAAAATATCTGAAAGAAAACTATATTTATGACGAGATAAAAGAAGTTGGCAAAGGTGATATGGGTGCAGATTCTTTACAAATTGTCAACACCTCATATAAACCTAATTGTGGAACAATATACTACGAAAGTAAACGAACAAAAACCTTTAAAGAAGATTGGATTGCAAAGTTCAAAAACGATATTCAAGAAAAAGGTGCAGATATAGGAGTGCTTGTAACTGCCGTATATCCTAAAGACATGACAAGAATGGGTATGCGTGATGGAGTATATATTTGTACTTATGAAGAATTTAAGGCTCTTTCGTTTATCCTGAGAGAAACCCTTATCAAAATAAGCGATACAAAAACTTTGCAAGAAAACAGACACGAAAAAAGTGCTATTTTGTATAATTATTTAACAAGCACAGAATTCAGATTCCAGTTTGAAACAATCGTAAACGCATTCGTTGGACTTCAAAACGATTTGGAATCAGAAAAACGTGCAATGAACAAACTTTGGAAGAAAAGAGAAAAAGAAATCCAAAATGTATTGTCAGCAACAACAGATATGTACGGAGCAATACAAGGAATATCAGGCAACGCAATCCAACGAGTAGAGGCTCTTGAACTACCTCTTTTAGATACTGTAGATTAAATAAATTAGTAAATTTATTACATATAAAAAAATAGTCGGTATAAATTTATACCGACTATTTCTATATATAACAACAATAATGTTATTATGCTTTAGCAGCTCCTGATTTTTCGATAATTTCTTTTTCGATGTTAGCAGGAACTTGTTCGTAGCATTGGAATTCCATAGAGAATGTACCACGACCTTGAGTGTTAGATCTCAAGTCAGTTGCATAACCAAACATGTTAGCCAATG
>CAKUVB010000084.1 GCA_934693215.1 uncultured Candidatus Melainabacteria bacterium | reverse complement strand
ATGCAAACATTGAAGATGCCATATTTACTTTTATTGAATTTCTTTTTAGTTTTCTTACCTGATTAAAGAAAGTATCTACATCTTCTCCTGATGCTTTATATTGATTATAAAGTTTTTGGATTCTATGATGAGTTTTTCTCATCGTATCCATATCAATATACTTTCTCGTATCTATATAACCGGTATCAACTTTCTTTTTAAAGAAACCTAGAATACCTTTTTGTCTAACTTTATAATTTTCTATTATATCAGAGTTTTTAGCAGCCTTAACAACTGCATTATCAGGATTGTTGTGAATATAATCATACAATTCTGCATCTTTTAACAATTGTTCAGATGTTTTTTTAGGCGGATTAAAGAAATCTTTTACTGTTTGAATAATTCCTTTTTTCTTTTGTGGTTCTATTGAATACTCAGGAAAATCTTTCAAACTATTTTCTATCTCACCTGATTTAAAGAGTTCCTTAAACTTGTCATCTTCCAAAACTCTTGAATCTAATGCTATAGATTTATTGTGTTTTTTATCAGCTCTATGTTCCAAATAGTTCATTATCTTTTGACCGGCATAATACATGAACACCAAGAATCCACCTTCTTTAATCACATATCCGCCCAATTCCTGCGGATCTCTAGATTTTGCTAATCTTTGACCTGTAATTCCTCCGTCCATGACATACATATTCTTTACTGGATCAAGTGCAAAATCAACAAAGCCCCCTTTGAATGAAAGGTTATTATGTTTTTTTATTGATGAAAATGCTGTATAATCTTTTGCATTTTTACTATTTACAAAATTATCACTATTTACTTTTGCTTTATTATCTTGTTTCGCTAACTCTGCTTTTACTCTTTTTTCTATTACTTTTTCGGTATATTTTTGTTTTAAATCTGTCAAAATATCATAAGATGCAAACGCCAAGCCTGTAGCCACAAAAACTTTTGCTAAATTTAAACCCTTAAAAGCTTTAGCATTTTTACCGATTCTTTCTATATCATTTGCAATACCAGTTCCTTTTGGTGCATATTTTTTAGTTTTTTCAAATATATCCTTGTTTTCTAAATTCCGAATATCGTATTTTGGATCAAGTTTTGCAAGTTTAAAAACTGTTTTATCAATAATCTTTTTGTAAGCAGGTATTGCTCCTAACCAAATAACTTCTGTGCCTGCTTCGTCTATAAATCTATCTTGAGCTTCTTCCTTCTTCCCTGTAACATAAGATGCTGTAGTCAGCCCCAAACAATTTGCTCCATCTTTTACTCCAAGAGGAACAAGCGATTTTGGATTTCCCAATACTGAATATATTTTTGCCGGTGATATCATTTCCTTTTCCTTACTATATTAGCCTGTAATTACAAGCCCCAAATTAAGTTCATTAACTCGACGATTGGAGCATTCGCCTTTATAGTAATTCTTCGTCGTATATTCATAACTACATTCATAAATAAACCTTCCTTTTGTATTAAGTATTTAAAATTTAAAAATTTACCTTTTTACACTTAAAATGTAATAAAATTTTACATAAAAAAACAGACCCATAAGGTCTTGTTTTTATTAGTACACGAAATAAAGATGTTTTAACAAAAACAAGCCCTAATTCATATATACTAATCGTCGTAAATCTCTAATCATAAAAACAGGATACATGAAAGTAATTATTTTGTAAAGGAGAATTAAAATTTCTAATATTGTCTATCCTTAGACTTGACATTTATCTATATCTTACATAACATAGTAAAAGAAATGGCGACATGGCCAAGTGGTAAGGCAGAAGCCTGCAAAGCTTTTATCCCCCAGTTCGAATCTGGGTGTCGCCTATTTTTTATCCCATTATTATTGAAATTTAAGAGTTTATAGACTAAAATATACTTATGAAGAAGCTGTTAGTATTATTTTTTATTTTACTTTTGCAATTACCTGCTCTATCTGTAACAGATAATACTAATAATGTTGAGGAAACTATTCTTAATAATCCTAAAATTATTCCGCAAGAAACTTTAAAAGGAGAAGTTTCGTTTGATGAAGATTCTGCGATTTATTTAGATAAATCTATCGAACGTCCAACTCTAAATATCAAACCTCCAAATACTCTTATACCAGTTTACACACCAACATTTAAAGATACTCGTATTAGAGATCGTAGTGCATTAGCTAAATCTTCTAAACTTTCAGGTGATGAGTACTACATCGCACCTATTTTTAACTATGTATCAGAGCAAGCCGGAAATTTTTCTTACGGAACATATTATGGTGCATCTATGGACAGTGCTCAAATGACATATTCCACAAGTTTATTTACTAGGTATGACGGCAAAAGATATGCTCTTACAGGAACTATAAACACTGACTCTCAATCAATTGACGGTTCGTATAGAAGCATGCTGGGTATTGCTCCTGAAATAAAACTTACAAAAGCTTTAGCTCTTAGAGATACTGTCAAAACTTATATGGGTGTTCCCGTTAAAAAGAATTCAATATCGTTGATATATACACCTCAATTAAAAAAATATATTGATAGCTTAAGATTTGAGCTAGGGTTATCACAAACTTTTTACGAAAGCGGATATAGTAATGCCTCAGTTGAATTCTCTACAAAATTTAAGTTGTAATTCGATAGAAATACGTATATAATTAACTTAAGCTATGAAAAAACAAAAAAATAAACAAAATAAAAATATTACATCTAATGCTAAAAAGAAATCTGAAAAAAGGCAACATCATACGCAATTTTATTATTCCTTTTTAACAATTATTTTATTGCTTTGTTTAGCTCAAATATCTTTTAGTGCGATACTTAATATCTCCAAAATCATATCTTATAAGCAAAAAATTGCGACGATTTCTAAAACAGAAGAAGAAGCTGAATTAAGAAATGCTGAATTAAAAAAAGATATTAAAAATTTTTCATCTGTTGCGACACTTGAATCTATTGCAAGAAATAACTTAAAAATGGCAAGCAAAGATGAAGTTTTGATTATAGTAAATTCTAAAAAAGAAACTCACCCCCAAAAAAGACATTTATTGAATAGCAAAAAAGA
The DNA here is from genome assembly GCA_934693215.1 of uncultured Candidatus Melainabacteria bacterium. GTDB lineage: Bacteria > Cyanobacteriota > Vampirovibrionia > Gastranaerophilales > Gastranaerophilaceae > UMGS1585. The sequence continues at coordinate 4,330 of CAKUVB010000084.1, read as the reverse complement.
GATAAATCAAAATGAAACAAATGATGATTAAAGCTTTTGAGCTTAAAAAGAAAGGTTACTATAAACAAGCTATCGAGATATTTTACAAACTCTTAGCAAAAGAAAATGATAATATTGAAATATTATCAGAATTGGGTTGTATCTATTTGTTATTAAACAATTATGACAGAGCAATTCATTATACAGGAAAGGCATTAGATATTGACTCAAGCCATATAAATAGTTTAATGACATTACGTGAAATTTATACAAAACAAAAGAAATTCAACGAAGCTGGTAGAATTGCAAATAAAATATATATAATTACGAATTCGCAAACTGATTTATATCAGTTTTTAAAACTTTTAAATATTCAACAAAAATACAATGAAGTTACAGGGTTTGCGGATTTTATTCAATCTGAAAATGTTGCAGGAGAAATAGCTTTCGCTTATTACAAGTTGCAAAAATTTGAAGATGCAATAAATACCCTAAAACCATTTACTGATAACAATAACAATCCTAAGTTACAAGATTTGTTATGCAAAATATATTTTGAAACAAAACAAACAGACAAAGCAAAAGAGGTTTTAATTAAATTGGAAAACAATAATACAAACGATGCTCAAGTATTAAACTATATGGGCTTAACAAAACTAGATGAATTACAATTAGACAGTGCTATTGGTTATTTTAAAGAAGCAATTGAATCCGATTCTCAAAATGATTCATATAACTTTAACCTTGCTCAAGCTTATTTTTTGAAAGGCTGGTTAGACGAAGCTAAAAAATACTTTATCAAAGCAATTTGTTTAAACCCTACCAATCCTAATTATCAGTATTCATTAGGTTATGCTTTGTATAGAGAAGGTGATTATAAAAATGCACTAACGCATTTAAATGTTGAAACAACAGAGGCTAAAGTTTTAAAAATGCTAATCAAATTCCAAATGGGTGATTTAGCATCATCTAAATCAGAGCTTGAAAAATTATTAATAAAAAACCCTGAAAACGAAACAATATTATACGCACTCGCTCAAATTTATAATGGATTAGAATTATACAAACCTGCTCTTGAAATGATAAACCGAGCAATACAAATAAATACTAAATCTTTTGAATACAAATCTTTCCTTTGCAATCTATTACTAAAAATGGGCAAAATAGAAGATGCAAAGCCGGAAATCGAAAATTTAAACAATACTTATCCAAACTACTATTATGCAAAAGTATTAAAAGCAAAATATTATAATGATACAAAAGATTTTGATTCATTGTTTGAAACAGCTCAAGAATTAATCGAACTTGATATGAACCAATATGAAGGATATTACTACAATGCTTTAGCACTGGTAGAAAAAAATGATATAAACTTTGCAATAGAAAGTCTTAAAAAAGCAATTACACTAGATGTAAACAATGCATCTTTATATGTAAAAATGGGAGAAATTTATCAATCTATCGGGCAATACGAAAATGCTTTTGAATATATCAAAGAAGCTAGCGATATTGATAAATCCGCAAAGAATAAAGAGTTATATATGCAGTTGGCAGGAATCCTAAGACGCAAAGGCATAAAGACTAACTAATCTATTAGTAACAATATATAAAACAACAAAGCCTCCTTTAAAAGGAGGCTTTGTTATAAACATATTAAAACCTAAAATATATAAACGGGTTATATGTACTGCTTGCTATCGTAATAGTTGACAAAAATAACAAAAATAGCATTGGCGAGAAATTGAAACGTAATATATATTTTACAAAATTATAGTAAGCTGCTTATATCAATCTCTATGGTTGTGTATATTACAGATGTTTATCAATCAAGTTATGACAGAAGTCAAGTGACACTATTCAAACATTCGTTTATAATTTACCAATGCATACCTATCAGTCATACCTGCGATATAATTTGCAATGACACGTTTTGGGGTTATTCTATAGCCACTGTCTTCCCTATTAAAAGTAGTTTCCCAATTTTTAGCATTTTGATACAAATTTCGCGTTCTATATGGTAATTGATTAGGATTATTAGCAAATGTATCAAATAATCTATTCGCAATCAATTTAGCTTTTGTATCCATTTGATATGCAATCGGAGATTGATAGATATACTTACCAACAAAATCCTTTTTAAAGTTTTTAAAATGTTGTTCAAAATCATTGAAAGATGCTATTGTTTTCTTAGAAGATTGAACATCTTGTAAACTTTTAATATCCTGTTCTTTTATTTGTTTTTGTGTACCAATAATTAAATCTTTAATCATTGCCTTTAATATTATATTTGGATTGAAATCATCCCACAAATCTTTAATTCCAGAAAAAGTATCTCCATTTATCTTATAAAACAAATTAGTGTAGGAATTTAAAGATTCTAAAAAGGCATTAAACATTTTTCTATCATTTAATTTCATATCTTGTAAAATATTTTTATTCATTATAGCATCTTCTAAATCATGGTATAAATATGCAATAGTATCAATTTTATTAACCAGTTCAGCTTCAAGGGATTTGTAATTAGCATCAACACTAATTCTATCATTTCCAAATGTATATGCTTGAATATCTTCTGAAGTTCCAGTATGGTGCAGAATTCCATATCTTGTATAATTTGTTAAATTTATACCACAAGGTGCTTCATCATTTTTGTAATTTTTATTTTCTAGAACATCTACAACTAATACGCTTTGATAGTTATGTTCAAAGCCATCATCATCAACAGACAACTTTTCGTTTAATACCCCCTCTACTGCATGTCCAAAAGGAGTATGACCTAAATCATGTCCTAAAGCTATTGCCTCAGCTAAATAAGTATTAAGACCTAAAGAAGATGCAATCGAACGTGATATTTGGGTAACTTCAAGAGTATGTGATAAGCGATTCGTATAATGATCCCCCTCATGAGTTACATAGACCTGGGTCTTTTCCATTAGTCTTTTAAATGCAAGAGAGTATATAATTCTATCTTTATCTCTTTCAAACTCTGTTCTTCTTTCACAAGGTTTGTAATTATTCATGTATAGCCTTGTCGCACCTTTTGACCTCACAGCATATGAAGCTAAAGTATCATTTTCAATTTTTTCTAAATCTACGCTAGATCTATTGAATACCTGTTGATTATTAGCCATTTCTTCTCCCAAATCGAGTAATAAACACATCAATTCTATCAAAATTCTTATTTATTTTATAAAAAATTAATAAAAATTTAATAATTTAAATCTCGAAAATAATTTACCTATTAGATAAATTATTTTAGCACAATGTTATACAAATTTTTACGCGCATAATATCATGCTTAAAATAGAAGAAATGCTGAGAAATGATAATTCTAATAAAAGAGAATTACTTAATTTTAAATCTATTAATTATGATTTAATGCAAATTTTAAAGTTTCAGAAAGCTTTATTTCAAATATTTGTCTAAAATTTCTTGCTTTTGTTGCTTTGAATTATCAATAATTGCCTGTGCTTCTGTTATTTGTTTTTCAAGTTTTTCAATTTGAGAAACAATTTTTTCTTGTTCTTCTATTAGTGGAATAGGAATTGTAAAATTTCTAATATCTTTATCATTAATACTTGGATATTGACCTTTTGGCATTGCGGCCTTCATTTGGTCCATAAGATTCTCGTTGTACATAAATAGATAATATAGATACTTGCTCAAAAGCTTGTCTTCATTTTTACTGCGAATTATTGCAAACCCTGTTGAATAAATTGTATTTTCAAATTCATTTTCAATATATGCAAATGCTTTTAGATAAGGTCTAACAGTTGAAATAAGCACAGATTTACTTTTCGCAATTCTTCTTGCTCTTGAAGGTGCTTTTTGTGATTCTACTTGTTTGTGAAAACAAATTTTTCCTGTGGCATTTTCAACAGCATCAATATCAACATATGTAAAATATTCTTCATTCAATAATTTTGGATTTTTTGTTTCTTCATTAAGTATAATAAATCCATCTAATTTTTCTTGTTTTTGCTTAAAAGAATTTATTGTTTCCAATATGTCATTACGATTTTTATCAATATTGTTGCTACTATCTAATAATATTTTTTCAACTTTTTCAATTTCATCAACAATTTTTTGTTGAATGTCCAATGGTGGAAGTGGTAGTTTTGTTGGTTTTACCATTGGTACTGTTAATTGAGGTGTAGTCTTACCACTCTTCGTAAAATTAAGATATTTTGAAATCTCATATAAATAACGTAAATTAATAATATTGGGATTAGGAATAGCTATAATAAGCCTTACAATAGGATAAAATGGAGCTCTTCTCAAAGCCGAATAACCAATTGTTCCTCTAGCAGAAATAGAAAGTGCATTTTCATTAACTCGTGCAATATTAGTA
>CAKUVB010000083.1 GCA_934693215.1 uncultured Candidatus Melainabacteria bacterium | reverse complement strand
ATTAATCAAAAAGGTTGCAAAAAAATCTCGTAGTTTAGATAAAAAGATTGTAAAAATGGAAGCAAAAAAAGAGGCAAAACAACAAATCAAAAAGAATAATGATGTATATGGTATTCTTCCAGTAAATTACGTGAAATAGTATGATAAATATATTTAGAACATTTGAAATATTTTTACGTGAACCGTTGAGTATTTTTCGTGACGGTTTGGTGAGGATTGCCCATATTCAGGATAATATTTTTGCAAATAAAACATCTATAAATGTTGATATGCTAAAGAATAAAGCTCAGATTACCGTTGTAAACAATGAAAAGGTTTACAATTTATTGAGATTAGTAACATATAGAGCAAAAAATAAAAGTAAAGAGTTGGTGAAACAATGAAATATATAACTGCAGATTTTGTGATAAGTGCTGAAAAATTGTCACAATGTCCTAATACTCAATTATTAGAATATCCTTTGTTAGGACGTTCAAATGTTGGTAAATCATCGTTTATTAATGCTTTATGTAATAATAAAAAACTTGCAAAAACATCAAATACTCCGGGGAAAACTAGATTAATAAATTACTTTAATTTTTCTAACAAGTTTATGATTGCAGATTTACCGGGTTATGGTTATGCGAAAATTTCAAAAGAAACTCAAGCAAGATGGCAAAAAAATCTAGAAGAATATCTTTTGAATAGAGAACAAATTAAGTATTTAATACAATTAATTGATTCAAGACATGATATTCAAAAAAATGATTATCAGATGAGAGAATGGGTAAATGCTTATGATTTACCAATAATAACTATAGCTACAAAAATTGATTATGTTCCAAAAAATAAAGTTTTGAATGTTTTATCAAAGATAAAAAAAGAGTTTGGCGGAGATGTGCTTCCTTTTAGCTCTGTAAATCATAGATATAATGAAGATGTGATAAAGTTCTTATTATCTGAATAAAAAACTGTAAAACAAAAGGCTCTGGATTTTTCCAAAGCCTTTTTATTAGAAAGGAAATTTTAGTTTTTACTAATTTATGATTTTTATGCTACTTGAGCAGTTTGTTGTTGAGGTTTTATTGTAGCCTCTTTAGCCGGTTCTGCCGGAGCTTCTTGTTTAGGAGCATTCATGCTTGCCAATGCTTGAGTAGCTGCTTCTGATACATTTGGATCTGCATCATTTTGAGCGATTGTGTACAATGTTGTTAAATCGTCTTTGTATTCAGGACGTTCAACATATCTAAGAGCATCAATTGCAGAAACTCTCATGTCTGGGCTTGGGTTTTCTTTTAATGTTGTAATGATTGCTTTTGAACCAGGTAATTCGGTTACAGGAGGAACATTACCTGTTAATTTTTGCAATTCATCAGCATATGTTTTTTGTAAGATACAAGTTGTGAACATTGCATATTCTTTATTTCGTTCTGCTTGTTCGTATGGTGAAAGTTTATTGCCTTCTTCAAGTTCTTGTGGAGTTAGCTCATGAGGAAGTTTTACTGTATCAGGATTTTGTCCAGCTTTTGTAGCTTCTTCTTTCACTTTGTCATTTTCTGCAATTTTGTTTCTAATTGCAACTTGTTGTTCTGTTGGTCCAGGTAATTTTGATGTATCAACATTCATAATGTCAATTAATTTATCAAAAATATTTTCTTGAACGTAAGGAACAACTTCTGATTGTGTTGCTTCGTTTAAACCTTTCTTAGCAATGTTTTCCATTGTTAAAGCTTGTGTATCATAATCTGCACTGCTTAAACCTTTAAATGCTTCTTCTGCTAAAGCTTCAGGTCCTTTTTCGTCTGCTGGTTTGATATCAACTTGTGGAGTTGCAGGAGCAGGTTGAGGTCCTTGAGCTGGCTGATTATCAATCACTGGAGGTGGAACTTGAGCTGGTTGTTGAGGAACAGGCTCTTGTTGTACCGGTTGCTGAGGAGCTTGAGGTGGTTGATAAGGTCCCATATTAACCGGAGGATAATATGGCATTGCCGGTGGGGCATTTAATGTTGGTGTATCTAAGTTAATTTGAACTGCGTTATAACTAGGAGCAAACGATGGCTTGCGAGTGTTTTGTTGAACTGCAGGTTGTTGCATCCCATAACCTTGTGGGGCTTGAATCATAATATTTCCTTTCTTAAACTTCTACGTACATATATATAAAAATATCTGCCGTTTAAAAATTGCTATTAAAATTCCAATTATTTTACAAAAATTAATATTTATGCAATCCAACTTTTTTGTTGACCATCAGCAGCTGGTTGAGGTGCCATTTGTTGAGGTTGAGATTGAGGTACATTTAATGTTGGTTGACTAAGATTTAGTTGAACTGCGTTGTAGCTAGGTTTGAAATCATAATTTGGATATTGTGGAGCTACATTGCATGCTGGAACTTGTGTTGACATTGTAATTTTCCTTTCAATTATGTACACATTTTATTAACAGTAGAGTAAAAGTATGTGAATATATTTTTTTGTTAGTTGATAAAAAAACTGTTACATTATTTAACATTGTTATAAAAATTTTTATATGGTAAAATACTGTCAATTTATAGAAAAAAGAGGTTTTATATGGCAGAAAAAGATATTGAAAAAATCATAAATACCGCAAGAGGGTTAAAAAAAGCTGATTTAGTGATAAAAAATGCTAAAGTCGTTAATGTTTTATCTGAAGAAATACACGAAGCTGATGTGGCTATTGCAGATGGTGTAATTGCAGGTATTGGCAAAGATTATCATGGCGAAAAAGAAATAGATATAAAAGGGGCTTATTTGTCACCATCTTTTATTGATGGACACGTTCATATAGAAAGTTCAATGCTTTTGCCAAGGGAATTTGCAAAAGCTGTTGTTCCAGCTGGTACAACAACCTTGATAATTGATCCTCATGAAATTTCTAATGTTTTAGGATTGCAAGGTATAAGCTTTATGCGTGAAGCTATACAGGGGTTACCTATTGATGTGTATATGATGTTACCGTCTTGTGTTCCTGCAACTCCATTTGAAACTTCAGGTTTTGATTTGAATAGTTATGACTTATCTTTATTAATCGACAAGCCATGGGTTTTAGGTATTGCAGAAATGATGAATTTCCCTGGTGTATTAAATTTAGATAGTAATGTGATGGCAAAATTAAAGCTTGCCCAAACAAAAGGAAAACGTATTGATGGACATGCTCCATGTTTAAGCGATAAGGATTTATGTGCTTATATTGCGGCTGGTGTTGCTTCTGACCATGAATGTACAACTCCTGATGAAGCAATAGAAAAGCTAAGAAAAGGCATGTATTTAATGATAAGGGAAGGCTCAGCAGCTAAGGATTTGAGAGCCTTATTACCGGTCTTAAAAGAGAAAAATACAAGAAAATGTATTTTTGTAACAGATGATAGACACCCAGAGGATTTGCTAGAACATATTAATTCTATGGTTAGAATTGCAGTAGAAGCTGGTGTTCCGGCTATAAAAGCTATTCAAATGGCAAGTTTAAATACTGCAGAATATTTTAATATTCCGAATTTAGGTGCTATTGCTCCTGGTTATAAGGCTGATTTTGTAGTTCTTCCAGATTTAAAATCTTTTAAACCGGATTTAGTGTTTAAAAAAGGTAAATTAGTAGCAGAAAAAGGAAAATTAATTACAGATATTACAAAAAATGAAATCCCCGCAGTTAGGGGTTCTGTGAACGTTAAATGGATAAAATATGAAGATTTTAAAATAGAAGCACGTGGTAATACTGTTAGAGCTATAGAAGTTATTCCTCATCAACTTATTACAAAAAGTGTTGAATCTAAAATAAAAGTTGTAGATGGGTTTGCAGAAAGTAATTTAGAAACTGATACTCTCAAAATTTGTGTGATTGAGCGACATAGAGCCGGTGGAAATATTGGTAAGGGCTTTGTAAAAGGTTTTAATCTAAAATCTGGAGCAATGGCATCAACAGTTGCTCATGATTCTCACAACATGATTGTAATTGGTACTAATGATAAAGATATGTATACTGCTGCCGTTGAGCTTATAAAATCGCAAGGTGGTAAAATTGTTGTAAATAACGGTGAAATATTAGCTCATTTGCCACTGCCGGTTGCAGGATTAATTTCAGATGCTGATTTTGATACTGTTATAAAGAAAAGCATGCAATTAAATGCTGCTGCTAAAAGTATTGGTTGTGAAATAGATGACCCATTCATGGCTATGGGCTTTTTATCATTACCTGTTATACCTGAGTTGAAAATTACAGATAAGGGTGTGTTTGATACCGTCAACTTTGAATTTGTTGATATATTTAAACCGTCTGCAGTAGTTGTTTAAATAAATATTTTCTGATATTATGTACGTATGGACAGTGCTATAGATACTAAAAAAAATACAAAGTTTAATTTAAAAGATTATACAAACTTAATCGAGACCGTTTCAAAAGTAGAGTTTTCAAAAGTATCTTCTTATGGTTTGATTGAGTACCCTGAAATTGTTAATTTAGCAACTCACACTGTATATATTATTTTGAATAATAAAAATCCTCAGCTTTATAATAATGCTTACCTTACAAAAGCTATTAAATGGGCTATAAGAAATGAAATAAGAAGACGTTATAAATGGTATACTCTGAAGAATAATACTCCTGTTAATCATTCAGAAATCAGAGAAGTTGTTTATAAATCAATATTATCAGTTGAGGAAATGGCTGATGCTGAAAATCCTGTAATTATAAAGGACAATTCTCAAACTCCAGAAGAACAGGCTGAGTTTTCAGAATTAAAAGATAGAATCGTAAGAGCTATTCAGCATCTTCCTGAGCGAGAAAGAGGATTAGTTGAAGCAAAATTTTTCCAAGATAAAAAATTGAAAGATATCGCGGTAGAGTTTAATATTTCACAATCTAGGATATCAAGAATTATACAAAATGCTTTAGATAAAGTGCGTAGAGAACTTCAAAAACAGGAATAAAAATGGATATTATATTTGAAAAATCGTGTAATGTAGATGGGATTTGTGTTTCAGAAGATAGTGAAAAACCAATAGGGATAAGTTCAGATTTGTTAAGGAATTCAGATATTGGTTTGCCTCAATTAAGTGAATTAGAGGTTATGCGTCATTATAAAGAACTAGGGGATAAGAATTTCTGTGTTGAATCGGGAATGTATCCTTTAGGTTCATGTACGATGAAATATAATCCAAAAGTTAATGAATATTTAGCAGGTTTAGAAGGGTTTACAGACCTGAATCCTTTGATGGCTGATGACGATTCTCAAGGTGCTTTGCAGTTAATGTATAATTTACAAGAAGCCTTAAAACAAGTTTCAGGAATGGACGCAGTGACCTTACAACCTGCGGCAGGGGCTCATGGCGAATTAACTGGAATGATGATTATCAAAAAATATTTTGAGTCTATTGGTGAAAATAGAACAAAGGTTATAATTCCAGATTCTGCACATGGTACAAATCCTGCAAGTGCGATGATGTGTGGTTTTCAAATTGTTCAGGTTAAATCTAATGAAAAAGGGTTGGTTGATGTAGAACATTTGAAAGAAATTATAGATAGTGATGTTGCAGCTATAATGATGACAAATCCTAATACATTAGGTCTTTTTGAAGAAGATGTTTTAGAAATTGCTGATATAATGCATAAAAATGGCTCTTTGCTTTATTATGATGGAGCTAATTTGAATGCGATTATGGGATATACAAATCCCGGAATAATGAATTTTGATGTGTGCCACATGAATCTTCACAAAACTTTTGCAACACCTCATGGCGGTGGTGGTCCTGGTGCCGGGCCTGTTGGTGTCGTTGAAAAGTTAAAAAAGTTTTTACCAAAACCAACAATTGAATTTGATGGAGAAAAATATTATAGAAATTATGATTTACCGGAATCTATAGGTAAAGTAAAAGCTTTTTCAGGGAACTTTGGGGTTTTAGTTAGAGCTTGTGCTTATATTCTGATGATGGGTGTAAATCTAAAACAAGCTTCTGCAGATGCAGTTTTAAATGCTAATTATGTAATGGAAAAATTAAAGGGTGCGTATGATGTTACTTATGATGCAAATTGTATGCATGAGTTTGTGATTTGTGGAGAAAAACAAAAACAAGAAGGTGCATCAACCCTTTATATTGCAAAACGATTGATGGATTATGGTTTTCATCCTCCAACTGTTTATTTCCCATTAATTGTACATGAAGCATTAATGATTGAACCTACAGAATCCGAGGTTAAGAAAAGACTAGATGATTTTATAGATGTCATGCTAAAAATTGCAGATGAGATAAGAAATAATCCTGATGTGGTTGTCTCTGCTCCTCACAATGCTCCAATTAAAAAAGTTGATGAAACTCAAGCTGCAAGACATCTTGATTTGAAATATGAAAGCGAAAAAAATGGCTAAAAAGAAAAAAATAAAAGTTGCATTTCCTCATATGGGAACAATTTCTATAGCATGGGCTGCTGCCCTTAGAAAAATAGGTTTAGATGCGTATGTTCCGCCATATACAAGTAAGAGAACACTTTCTCTTGGAACAAAAAATTCACCTGAAGCTATTTGTTTACCTTATAAACTTATTTTAGGTAATTTTATTGAAGCTATTGAAGGTGGTGCTGATTATGTTGCTATGATAACTTCTCCTGGAATTTGTCGTCTTGGAGAGTATGGCAATAACATAAAAACAACGTTACAAGAAATGGGATATCATGCAAATTATATTGAGCTTTCTTTGTATGATGGTTTTAGAGGTTTGTATCGTTTTATGAAAGAAATTTCAGATAAAAATAATCCTGTACAAATCATTAGAGCAATAAATATTTGTATAAGAAAAATTTTTGTAATTGATGAATTAGATACATTCCTTTCTTATTATAGAGCAAGAGAGATTCGTCAAGGTGATGCTGAAAAGAATTATAAAAAAGCTTTGCATTTAATTGATTCTGCAGATAAGACTTCTATCTTGAAAAAAGCAAGAAAAAAAGCGATTGAAATCATTAAATCTACAAAAATTGACCCTAATAGAGAGGTGTTACATGTAGATTTAACAGGAGAAATCTTCTTAGTTAATGATGAATTTTCAAATCAGAATATTGAAAAAGAATTAGGAAGAATGGGTGTAGAAACTCGTAGAAGTTTGACAGTGGGTAGCTTTTTGAAAGATGCAATTATTCCAAAAGCTTTTAGAAAAGGTGAAACTCACTTAGAACGTGCCGAACGTATGGCTAAGCCTTATTTGACTAGAGATATAGGTGGAGATTCTTTAGAATGTGTTTCTGACGTTGCTTATGCAGATGAAAGAGGTATTGATGGAATTATACATATAAGTCCATTTACATGCATGCCAGAGATTATGACACAAAATATTTTTCCTTCTATGAGAGAAGATTGTTCAATTCCTATACTTGCCTTGATTATGGACGAACAAAAAGGAAAAGCTG
>CAKUVB010000082.1 GCA_934693215.1 uncultured Candidatus Melainabacteria bacterium | reverse complement strand
CACAACAAAGAGCAGTTTCAACACTTGCAGCTGCACCCAAACACTGTCCCGTCATTGGTTTTGTCGAAGAACAAAATGTATTATCAAAAATTTGACTTATTGCTCTTGATTCCATTAAATCATTTGATATTGTTCCTGTACCATGCAAATTAATATAATCTATCTCCTGAGGATTTAATTTTGCGTCATCTAAAGCTAACCTAATCGCCCTCACAGCCTCTACCGCATCAGGATCAGGAGTTGTTGAATGATACGTATCTGTAGTTTCCCCTATTCCCAAAATTCCTATCCCAGATTCTGAATTCTCCACAACAAAAACTGCAACACCTTCTCCAATATTTATACCTGAGCGATTTTTACTCATCGGGATTGTATGTTGTTCTGACAAAACTTCTAACGAAGAAAAACCATATAAAGGAACTTTTGATAACGTATCTACACCTGCAACCACAACAGCATCACATAAATTTGACCTCAAAAGATTACGTGCTATCGAAAAGGCTTTTATACCAGAAGTACAAGCAGTAGAAACACAAGCCGTATAACTATCAGTACCTAAATAATCTTTTAAAAATATAGCCGGATTACCTATTTCTGAATGAATTGGGTTTTGAGAGGTTTCAAATTCTTCTACACCGGAGTTTGTCGTTGCACAAACTATACCTATGGTTTTATTATTTTTTTTTAAATCGTCTATATAATCTTTTATAGGTTCAAGACACTCAACAAGTAATCTATTACATTTCAAATTATAATCTGCATTAGTTATATTTATATCATTATCCGAAACCATACCAACTCTAAAGGTTTTTCCTTTTACAATTTCGGAATTCAAAACAATCCTATCAGCAACACCTTTTATTGCATTCTGATAAACCTCATCTATGTTACGTCCAATATTTGTAATACAATTATATTTTGTGATACTGGTATTCATAAATCCTCTTTTGTAATATTATACTAACATGAACACTTTCAACATTGAAAAATATCAAATTATAAAAAACGAAGATATTGATGTTTCTAATATACCAATGTTAGTTAGAAGAAAATTTAGCAATCTCGACAAATTGGTATTAACTGTTTTGTCAAAACTATATGACAATAATATTGATGAAATAATATTCACATCAAAAAACGGAGAGTTTAGCAGATTAAAAGAAATCATATCTCAATATCAATCCGATAATATGGTATCTCCTACCAAATTTTCTGCCTCTGTTCATAATTTTTCGGTATCAGCATTTTCTCAACTAAACAAAATTACAACACCATATTCAGCCATATCAGCCGGCGAAGAATCACTTGCATCAGGGATTATTAGTGCAATTACCCAACCAAACAAAAGAATATGCGTATGTTATGCAGATGATTTTGGGATTGGTATAATTATCTCAACCAAATCAAATGGATATTGTTTCAAAAAAGAAAAAAATTCTCGTGATAACATCGCTGATTTTATTGAGTTTTTGAATAATAATAAATCTCAATGGAATACAGGTTATGGAAGGATAGAAAGAGTATGAAACCTATAAGAGCTTTTATTGTATTATCAAGTTTTTTGCTCTTTTATATTGGTGCAACAATAATCAATTTTATTGTATTTCCTTTCATCGAAATTTTTGCAAAAGATGAAAAAACAAAATACTCATCTATTATTTTTTATACTTGGAAGTGGTTTATTAAGTTTCTTTCAATAACAAAAATTTTAAAACTAAAAATTGAAGATATCGACAAACTACGTTCTATCAAAGGTAAAATCATTGTTTCAACGCACCCTAGTTATATTGATATATTAATATTGATGTCCTTAATTCCAAATTCCACTTGTTTTGTAAAAAAAGAATTGGCATACAACCCAACTCTCAAAAAAATTATTAACAAAATATTTATCCAAAGCGGACTTGAACTTGACGAAATGCAACGCATAACAAAGGATTACCTAGATAAAGGGTTTAATGTAATTATTTTCCCATCAGGAATAAGACATCGTAAAGACGAATACCCAAAAATAAAAAAAGGAACTGCACTAATATCTATGAACGCAAATAAAAACATTGTTCCTATTGAGATGTACACAGATTATGACTTTTTACAAATTGGTCAATCTGTCCTTGATGCCGGCGAAAAACCTGTTATATACAATATAAAAGTCCTTGAAGAAATCAATATTCAAGATTATATGACAGAAGATGAAGTAGATTCTCGCAAAAATATAACTAAAGCAATATCAAAAGCTTTGTATTATGCAAAACAAGACTAAAATTTATTTTCATAATTTAGCCTATTTACTGAATATATTTCATTTTTATAAACCTTCTAAACTAAATAATTATAAACTTTTATTAAATTACCCTGTTGAACTATTAACAATTTGTATATATCAATGATAGAATTAATCTATGGAGAACTTAGAGGATATGTATTCGGAGGTACCTCCGACAAAATTGCGGGATAAAGTAGAACGATTTCGTCCTGCAAGAACATCTAAATTTTGGTTATGGGTAGCAGATAGATTTTTCTACAATATGTTAGAAAATCGTTTTTATGCTATGCGATATAAAGGTGTTGAAAACCTTCAAACTCTAGGTAAAGTTCCTACTATATTTTTTGCACCACACTCAAATTGGTGGGACGGCATTGTCGGTTACAACTTGTGTAACAGACTTTTGAAACGAGAAATTCGTTTGATGGTTGAAGAACTAAACAGATTTCCTTTGCTTAGACGTGGTGGAGCTTTTAATGTAAATAAAAAATCAGCACAAGCATCAATGGCAGCACTAAAATACTCTGTTGATTTGTTATCTGATTTGAATAATATTTTATATATTTATCCGCAAGGAATCATTAAACCACCTAACTATAGACCAATTGAATTTCAAACAGGTCTAACATATATTGCACAAAAAGCAGCTAAAAAATACGGCAAAATTAACCTAGTTCCTATTGCAGTAAATTATTTGTTTATGCGTGATAACAGACCTGAGGTTTGGGTAGAATTTGGAAAAGAGATACATCTTGAAACCTCAAAAATAGACAGAAAAGAATACACAGAATACTTGTCAAAAACTCTTGAAGAATTATGTGACAAACAAGCTTACGAACTTTCTCACGCAAAATTTAAAGGATATAAAACTTTATTCCAACAAAAACTTGCTTGGTATAGACGTATTGAACAATGGCTAAAACGTATCGACAACAAAGGTCATCATTCGTAGAATTTAACCATATTTTATCAAATTCATCTATTCGTGTGATGTGACTCTTGTAATATTTGTTTACAATTTCCTTAATTGGTTGGGGGATATTGTATGGCAAGAAAATCTAATGTAAAAAGAGTAGAGCCACGTAAGGCTAATTTGAAGGTCGTTAAGGATAATGAGATAAAAACCACATCTTATAACGATATCAATTTAAAAAAATGGAAAGAATATGACCATATAAAAACTGATACTCTTTGGGAATTTTCTTCTAGACTAAAAGAAGGTGGACATTCAAACGAATACCATGGCAATTTTATTCCTCAAATCGCACAACAACTATATGAACGCTATACAAAGAAAAACGATATTGTTCTAGATTTATTCTTTGGTTCAGGGACTTCCGGAATTGAAGCTATTAATATGGAACGCCGTTGTATTGGTGTTGAATTAAAACAAGAACTTGCAGAACAAGTTTCCGAAAAATTCACTCCAAAACAACTTGTAACTGACGTTAATATAATCAGTGCCGATTCTGCAAGTAAACTTGCAAAAGAAAAAATTCAAGCAAGACTTGATATCATGGGACGAGAAAAAGCTCAATTACTTATCCTTCACCCACCTTATGATGATATTATCAAGTTTTCTGATAAAAAAGAAGATTTATCAAATTGTGGTTCTACAGAAAAATTCTATGAACTCTTCAAACAAGTTGCACAAAACGGATATGATTTGTTAGAAGATGGAAGATTTGCTGCTTTGATTATTGGTGATAAGTATGCAGATTCTCAGATTATTTCTTTAGGGTTTGAATGTCAAGAAAGAATGAAACAATTAGGATTTATCCACAAAGCAACTATTATCAAAGATATGCAAGGTAATGAACGAGCAAAAGGAAAAACCGCAAACCTTTGGAGATATAGAGCTTTGGCAATGGGATTTAATATCTTTAAACACGAATATATAATGATTTTTCAAAAAAACGAAAAACTTTTAAAAAAACATTTAAAAGCATTATAGACCCAAATCAATCAAACCAAAAACAAACGTAACTTTACTACGTGCGTAAACCTCAATTTATTTGAACAGAATAGTTTGACGGTGAGGACTTGTTACAACAATATTAATTTGTAGATTTAAGTCAAACTGGAATTTCAACGTAACCTTACTACGTGCGTAAACCTCAATTTATTTGAACAGAATGGTTTGGTGGTGATATCTTGTGATAACTGTATCAATGTGTTGCTTCAAATAAAACCTAATCCTATTTACCCCCACATAAAAAGGACAGGTGTAGTTGGTAGCACCTGTCTTTTAATTAACGGTTTGATAAATTCATTATAATATAGGGTTTGGGAAATAGGAGTTTTGTCCTATTCTCCAAAGTTTGTATGTATATTTTTGAGTGGTTTAAATGTATATTCTTGAGTCAAAAATTTTATTTATTAACGACCAATATCTATAGCTTTTGTTGCCATTGATTTAGTAATATTAATTACGGCAAGGTTAGCTTCGTATGCTCTTTGAGCAAGAACGGCATCTGCCATATCTACCATAGCATTGACGTTAGAAGAACGTATATATCCGTTTGCATCAGCATCTGGGTGTCCCGGTCTGTATATTTTATCACCCATTGTAGGGTCTTCAACAACACCATTGAAAGCTACACCACCATGTGTATATGGTAGAGTACCGGTACCAAACACATCATTTTTCATTTGCCCTAATACTGCTCTAAATGAGTTTTCATCTGTAGCATTAAGTACAGGGATTTTTCTTACATAGTTTGGAGTATCAATATTGGCGATGTTTTTTGCGTGAATATCTAATCTTATACCATGACATTTTAGAGCGTTTGCTCCAATATCCATTGATTCCATTATACCCATAATGTGCCTACTTTCCTACGTTAATAACTGTTTTCATTTGTGTAATGATGTTTGACATACGTCTTGATGCCATTGAATATAAAAGTGCGTTTTTTTGCATTTCTGTCAACTCATTTGCCGGGTTAATTTCTTCTTGTTCGTAATCAGGGAATACCGGACAAGGTCCCATTTTTTGAGCAAGTTTTGTTTCAAGCTCTCCACAACCCAAATATGATGCAAAATCTAGGTGTTGTCTTACATAACCGGGAGTATCTACGTTGGCTATGTTTGCACCTAATGCTCTTTGTTGTTGGGCAATCAAACCCAACGCCATTGAAGTTTTTCCGATACTGTCTAAATTTGCGTATGACATTTTTAGTTAAACTCCTATTCTCTTATGTTAATGCCTTTGTTATACATATCATCAGCCACTTTCAATAAACGCATACTTGCAATCATTGATGCGTTTAGCCTTAACATATCGTTAACTTCGGCATAAATATTAGTGTTTGAATTCTCTGCACAATTTTGTTTAAATCTTTCGTGATTCAAAACAAGTTTTGGTTGTCCTGATTCTTGAGTTGCAACCATTTTGTTGTTCACTCCTTGATTAAGTTCTTCTGGTGCATCAAAAGTAACAAGAGGAATTGTTGCAACTTTTTTACCTTTTGAACCGGCAGCATCGTAGCTTACGATATCACCGTTTGGTTTTATTTGAAATTTATAAAAGTTTGGAGGCATTTTTATACCATCACCAACAATCCAATCATCTATAGTATATAAATATCCGTCAGCACCAACTTTAAAGGAACCATCTCTTGTGTACTGAATTTCACCATCAGGAGAAGTTACAGGAATATATCCTTGTCCATCAATCGCTACATCATAAGGATTATCTGTAACTCTTATAGAACCTTGTTTGCAATCTGTTCTAACTGCACCTTCAATATAACCACATTCTTTTAACATCTGTTCAAAACGAACACATTTATATCCTCGTGTATTGTAGTTTGCTAAATTGTTACCTACGTATGCGAGTTTATCAAACTGGTTTGTTGCGTTGTTTATACTTCTTCTTACTATTGCTTGTGCGTTAAACATAATTAACTATCTCCTTATGATGCAGAACCTAATTGGCTTATTGCTTTTTGCATATTAGTATTGTTCATAATAAACATTTGTCTGTTTGCTTCAAAATTTCTAACAGTTGGCATAACCGCTAAGAATTCATTTTGAAGTGATACGTTTGAATATTCGTTATAACCTTGTTTTACATCAGGGCTAAGAACTGCCATTCCGTTAGAATCAACAATACCAAGATTAGCTACTGTTTCAAGCTTACGAGTCTGTTTATTAAAAACACTAACAGTTCCTTTTCTGTTGACAACAACCTCTTTCAAATCCTCAGGAACTCTATGTAATTTGATTGGCACACCGCTATCTGAAAGAACTTTATTATCTTCTAAAGTTAATAGACTACCGTCTTTATCTAGTTTAAATCTACCATCACGAGTTAATTGAACTCCATAAGGTGTTTGTATTTGAAAATATCCTTTGTTAGCAAGAGCAATATCAAGTGGTTTTTCAGAAACCATAATACGTCCAACTTTTTCATCTACATTTTTAGAAATCCCGTTCACTCCGAGATATTCTGAGAATGAAGATAAAACAGCTTCTTTTCTTTGGTATCCTACTTTATCGAATCCGGTAACATTTTCGTTTGTTATACCTAACAGTTCAGTTGCAACATGCATTGCTCTGATAGAGGATCTCACCCCGAGTTCGCAAAACCTGACTCCACCGTTAATCTTCATGTACTACCTCTCTAATTCATTAGTTAAACTATTTGTTTTATCGGTACATATTTGTATTTAATTAGCTATTGTTAGTTAAAATCATCTATATGTACTACTCTGTATTTGTTTATAATAATTATTTTGTATAAGTCAAAATTTTATTATCAAAATATTTTTTATACTTTAGTTGTAGATTAAAATTTAATCGTACTTTAGCCTTATTGACGTGATTATGGAATCAATGCTAATATTAGTCTATGCCTAAAGAACTTGAAAAACTTGCTAATCAATTTTATGAAGAAGGGAATTGGTTTGAAGCTGAAAAGCTTTACATGAGGATTTTGGCTTCTGATAACCAAAACACTCTTGCGATGTATAGATTAGCATTTATCAATGTTGGTAAACTTGATTATGGTATGGCAGAAATGCTTCTTGATGCTGCCTTGAAAATAAAACCAGAGTTTGAAACAATTGAACTATTAGCTTATGTAAAAGAAAAAATGTTCAAGTTGTATGATGCAATTATTATGTACGAAAAACTCATTGAGCTTGAACCTTCAGAAACTTTATATGAAAAAGTTTGTAACTTATATGTTTCTTTAGAATTATATGATAATGCAATAGATATCACTAAAGATTATATAGAAAAATTCCATACTATTATTGCGTATCGAAGATTATTTTTATTGTATTTGAATCTTTATAAAAAAACAGAATTAACCAATCTGATAACAGAAATAAAAGAAAAATTCCCAAATAAAGGATTAATGTTTAATCTTGTTGGTATGTATAAAGAATTTATAGAAAAAGATTATTCTGAGGCTCAAATTTTATACGAAAAAGCTGTAAAAA
>CAKUVB010000081.1 GCA_934693215.1 uncultured Candidatus Melainabacteria bacterium | reverse complement strand
GAATAATATTCTCTAAAAAAGGTTTTAAACAATTCTATCGTTTCATCAGATTCATCAAAATAAGTAAAATCTTTTTTATCAATTAATCGTCCTTCTCTAATTAAGAGAATTGTTATCGCAAGAATTCCGTCTTCGTGAATGGTTGATATTACATCTTCATTCAGTTTAGTGTTCTCAAATACTACTTTTTGGCGTTCAAGTGTTTTTTGTAGGTCTAAATAACTATCTCTTAATCTTGCTGCTTTTTCAAATTGCTCTGTAGTTGCATATCTTTCCATTTCTGATTTGAGTTTTTTTAAGAGTTCAGATTGACGTCCTGATAAAAATAGTTCTACTTGAGAAACGAGTTTTTTGTAATCTTCTGAAGATATCAAGTTTTGACAAGGTGCCATACAACGTCCTATGTGATAATAAAGACAAGGTCTACTTGTAAATTTAGGAGTTTTACATTGTTTTAAAGGAAAGATTTTTTTGAGAAAATCTAATGTGGAATGCATAGCTCTTATATCGGTATAAGGGCCATAATAACGTCCTTTTTCAGGATTCATATTCTTTTTTCTAACGATAGTTATACGTGGGTATTTTTCATCAGTAATTAAAAAATAAGGATATTTTTTATCGTCTTTTAGAAGAATATTGTATTTCGGTTTGTATTTTTTTATCAAATGTGATTCAAGAATAAGAGCTTCAACTTCGGAATCTGTGATAATATATTCCATTCGTTCAATATTAGAAACCAAAACTGCGACTTTTACACTATCGTGTTTTTTATGAAAATAACTATAGACTCTACGTTTTAGGTTTTTTGCTTTACCAACATATATAACTTCGTCATTAATATCGTAGTAAATATAACAACCAGATAAAGTTGGAACTAGTTTTAGAGTTTGTGCCAATTTCTCATTCATAATGGTAATTATATCACATGATTTATCGAGAAATCATTACAGAAAGTATCTGTTCAGCTTTTTCTCGTTGTGGGTCGTGGTGTGTTAGAAAATCGTGTTCTGTGTATTTTACAACGTAGTCAGGGACGATACCTTTTTTGTTGATATCAGAGCCGTTAGGAGTTAAATATTTTGCAATAGTAAGGTTTAAACCTGTAGAATTTGGTAGAGGTATTATTCTTTGAACCATACCTTTTCCAAATGTTTTAGTCCCAACAATTATGGCTTTATGATGGTCTTTCAATGCTCCTGATAGTATTTCGCTTGCACTTGCGCTTGCTCCATCAACAAGTAAAACAATAGGTTTATCAATATGTAGTAGGCTAGATTGAGCTTTTATATCTTCAACTTGACCGTTTCTAGCTACAATATTCACAATTGTTCCGTTGTCTAAAAATGCGTTTGCAACAAAAATAGCATTTGCTAGTAAACCTCCAGTGTTTCCTCTTAAGTCGATAAGTAATCCTTTTGTATCTTTAGTTTTGTCTAAGGCTGATAAAAATTCTGTAGTAGTTGAAGAACCGATAAAGCTTGATATTTGTATATATCCAATGTCATTTTTTATTGATGATTTGACTGATTCAATTTTTATGGATTTTCTAGTTACAATTTTTGTAATTTTTTGTTTGTTTCGAATTAATTCAAGTGTTACTTGAGTATTTTCTTTTCCTCTAACTAAAGCCGCAACATCAGCAATATTCATTCCGCTTACGTTTTTGCCATCAACCTTGTTAATAATGTCATTTGCTTTTATACCAGCCGTTTTTGCTGGAGTTCCGTCTAATACACTATATACTACAATTTTTCCGGCATCGTTCATTATGTTTACTCCGATACCTGAGATTTTTGATTCAATAGAACTGTTTTGTTCGGCGTATTCTTTTTTGTTTAAGTATCTAGAATAATCATCATCAAGACTAGCAAGCATTGTATCTATTGCAACTTTTGCATCTTCATCTGTTTTAATTTTACCTTTGTAATGTTTTTTCCAATATGACCAGTTTTGTGAATTTAAAGAGGAATCATAAAAACCGGTGTCTATTTCTTTCCATGCTCGTTCGAAAAGTTTTTGCGAACTTATTTGAGAGGTATCTGTTAAGTTATCAGGGTTTACAGTAGGTGGAACGGTGAAAAAGCTTACTATTAGTTGATTTACAATAAATAGTATTATTACAGTTAAGATAACAATAAAGCCCTGTTTTTTCATCATAAAAATATTTAACATCAATAAAAAATATTAATCAATATACAGTTAGATATAATTATAAACATAAAGATTAATCTTTTTGAAAGTTATTATCAGGTTTTAATTTTAATAAGTCTCCTTGCCATGAATTGTAATCTACAGGGATTCCTTGAGTTACAAAATCAAGGTAGATAGGGTCACCATATGTATCTCCAAACATTTGAAATGATTCATTACTTATTTCAAAGTTATCCATATTTAACTTATGTCTGTTTGGTCCTGCATAAATATCCATATCAGGTCGTCCTAGCATTTTACAGAAGTTTTTGCCGTACTTAATTATGCCATCTTCAAGTTTATCATTGTATTGATATTTTGGCTTTAATTCAATGTTATCTATTAATAATGCAGGTTTTACTTGGTTATCAGAATCAGTTGCGATTAAATACATCATAGAGTTGCCAATAGGCTCATTCCCATCACTCAATTCTATAGCTTGAACCATTTTGTTTTTGATATAGTTAGGTGCAGTCCAATCATTAAAAGAACCAATTGCAGTACAACATGACGAATCATTACCTAAGAATAGAGAATGCGAAATATCATTCATATCAACTTTTTTAATTGTTATATCCGAATTATCAGAACCCTGATATTGACGAATTCGTTTCATTTCTTCATGACGAGTTGATATATGGTCTTTAAATGTTTCTTTAGCTGTTTCAATAGTTTCATATGAATTATTCGTATCCCAATATTTATTTGTACTGAATTCAGTGTTGATAAGTTTATATATCTTAGACAAATCTTTAAATTCAATTGGTTTATTGTCTTTGAATAATCTTAATTCTTGTTTTGTACCAGCATAAAATCCGTCACCTTCATATTCTATACTCTTAGCTTCATGAAGCTTATACCCCCCGCTAGCCAATCTTTTGGCAAGGTTTTGTTTCTGTTTTTCAGGTAAAGATTTGAATACCTCATCGTTAAATTCTGCATTTAAGTTCTTTATAGCATTTTTAGACATTTTATCAAAGTTATGTTCGATATTTATATGTATATCCAAATCAGTATTTCTTCCTGTCCAAACATCATAATTGATATTATATTTATCTAATTTCTTTTTTAGAGTTTGGTTTTGTGGTAAATCGTCAAGAGTTTCTTTG
Organism: uncultured Candidatus Melainabacteria bacterium; assembly: GCA_934693215.1. Taxonomy (GTDB): domain Bacteria; phylum Cyanobacteriota; class Vampirovibrionia; order Gastranaerophilales; family Gastranaerophilaceae; genus UMGS1585. The sequence continues at coordinate 4,422 of CAKUVB010000081.1, read as the reverse complement.
ACTGACTTATTGGGCTCTTGATTAAGAGTATCAATCAAAGAGGAAAATATTCCAATAAAGTTATCGTCAGTAAATACCAACTTTTGAATATGATTATCATTTTTTAAGTTTATTTTTTCTTTTGTTTTCTCTGTCGGAAGTGTATAAAATTTATCCCAAACTAATGTGCTTAATTTTTTATTTAACTCCTCATTATTAACATTATTTTCTTTAAAGTAAGGAAGTATCATGTTTGCATTTTCGTAGTCTTTTGCTCTTTGCCCGTTATTTTTAATAAGCCCCACATATATTTTTATAGCATCGGCTTTAGCTTTTGGATCTTTTAGAGAAAGTTTTAATAGTGAGTTTTTCTCTGTTGTTGCATCTGCAATATCTTTTATCAACTTTTGACGTTCATCATTAGTAGAAACAGTTTTAAACTTATTTTTTTTAATATTTATCTTATCTTGTGCATCCATATACCTAATAGAATCAGTTGGATTAATTATTTCTATAAGCGGTTCTATATGTTCATCATTAACTTTTTTATCACCTAATGCTTCAACGACACTTCCAACGGTATCTAGACCTAATGGAAACATTTTAATCAAATTATCTTTTCCTAAAATATCTATTGTTTTAGCTGTTTTGCTGGCTTTTTTGGGGGAAACGAATGTTGTAAGTAATTCAATATCTTCGACAGGGGCATCAGTAGAACCTAGTTCTGTTTTATGTTTGTCCGCATCATCTAAGAAATCTGATACTTGTTTTATTTCTCCAACGTCTTGAGTTGCGGCAGAAATCGAAATTGCGAATTTTGGATTAACACCCCATTTTTTTAAGGAGTCAATAAGATTACAATATTTATCGGCATTTGTTAATATAATTTGAGTACTTTTATCAAATTCTTCATTATCAATTCTCGGCAGTAATAAAAATTTCATAACATTTTTGGAATATCCGGCATTTAATAACTTTTTCGCACCAGTTAAGGCTTTTTGTTCTTTATTAAAATCTAATACATTTAGAGCCGTTAATAATACAGGAGCATTTTCATCTTTATCTATAAATTTATCAATTTTTTTTAGTGTTTTTGTATCATAAACATTTGTTATGGATGATAAATCTTCAATAGATTCAGAAGTTTGAATTTGTGGAAATTTATTAAACATTTTATTAAAGAATTTGAATTTATCTTTGTTTATTACATATTTTATATCAGAAGCCTCGTCATTTTGATCAATAGGATCAATGACAGATTCAATTCTTTTTGTGACAAAATATTGTTTTAAATTTTTATCTGATATATCAGGAACATCTTTTGTTATATATTTAAGACCTTCAATTGGATTTACCAAATATTTATCATTAGTATCGAGAATTTGATTATAATCTTCCTTAGAGAAGCCTATTTTTATTAATTCTTGTTTGGTCTTTTCTTTTTGTGAAATCTTTTTATCATTTTGGTTATTGGTTGACAATTCGACCGAATCTTTATTTTTTCCACAAAAGTGTGTCACTTTTTTAATAGGGGAAGAAAAGTTATTATAAAATTTAGTATTGTTGGTTGTAAAATCTATCAAAGTTAGCATATATATCTTAACTCTTGTAAAAATAAAATTTGCTACCGGTTAAAGATATGTAATAAAGAAGCTTCTATATCAATGTTAGAACTTGTAAAATCTAATCAGAGCAATAAAAAAAAGAGGTCTTAAAGACCTCTTTTTTTATGGTGGGCGTTAGAAGACTCGAACTTCTGACCCTCTCCTTGTAAGGGAGACGCTCTACCAACTGAGCTAAACGCCCTCGCTTTGTCTTAAGAACTTTTCAGCTCCCTTTGACAATATTAATACTACCTAAAACATATTTTAATGTCAAACATTATTTTTAAATTGACATTGATGTCTTTCTAAAGTTGTTAAAACCTGAATTTGTTTTTAAAGGAGAGATAGTTGTTTTTGTTGTATCTTCACGAGTGTCAAATCTAGATGGCATGGCTTGACGCTTTGATGCAAATCTGTTTCTTAATATAGGGGTCACAATGTTGCTTGATATAGTACCACCCAAAACAGCGGCACTTGTACCCATGAAGTTACTGAAGGAGTTGAAAGGTTTTTCTATTTTTGAAAAATATGTTTGTTTGCTGATATCGAAATCAATATTTCCGATTTTTTTACCATCTTTTGCTTGTTTTATTACTGTTTTTACTGAACGAGGAAGGATTTTTCCTGTTGTAACAAGTTTTTTAGCAAAAGCTTTTGTTGGCATGGTAATTGCAAAATAAGATAGAATGTTCATACCTGCATCTGCAAGTTCCTGATTAATCATAAATTTCTTTTGACTGTTTGTGTATTTTGAGTTTTTATAAATACCTATTATCTGTGCCGTAGAAGATGCAATCCAGCCAGCAATTGTAGTCCAAATAATCATTGACCCGATGTCTTTAGAGCAATGTTCAAAAAGATAACTAGTTACACTTTTTAGGTGTCGAGATATTTTCATGAAATACCTCCTTTTTTATTAAAGATATCTTTCATTCTTTCTCTAGGATTATGAGGTTGAATTTGAGGCTGACTAGAAGGTGTGTTCGTATTGTTGTTATATTTTTGATTGTCCAGTTTGTTTAAGAAATTTGAGATTTTATTTGTCAAAGGCATATCAATCAAAATGTTTGTGAATAGCATTGCTACAAGTGAAATTAGTGTTGCACTTACTGTTCTGTAGTTACGCATTCGATTTTTAAATAGATGGGGCATGATTTTTGTAGAATTTCTAGGTGTTAATAAGTTATTCCATCTATCTATTGAAATATCTTTATCGGTTGTTGCATTTACTAATTTATAAATACCTCCTCTCACAATACAACCAACAGCCGTTCCTGCAAGAATTTTACCAATAGTTCTGTTTCTAGAGGCTCTTGCTGTTTTTTTGTCAACTCTCTTGTTATGCTCATCAATAAACGGTTGTGAAATAATAGCAGTTGCTCCCATTATAAGTCTATTTTGCATAGGACGACCCATGATGTCGCCAGCTCTATTTAGACGTTTTAGACCTTCGCCATCTTTAATAGTAATATTCGGGATAAAATCGAATAGTTTTTGAGAGAGTTTCATTACTTCACACTTTTACGTAAAAATATAATGGTTATACTATAGTATTTATATAATGTTGTATAAGAAAAATATTTGCTAAAATATGAAGAAACTTTACGAAAAATTATTGCTTATGATGAAATTAAACTATTTACCCGAATATGTGTTTAATATAAAATAAAAGGGCTATTAGTATTTTATAAGAAGGAGATTTAAATGGCAAAAGAGAGAATTGGTATTGATGTTGGTGGAACTAATGTTAAAATCGCACTTGTAGATAACAAGGGCAAAATTATATATTCAAACTCTATTCCAACAAGAGCTGAAATGGGGTATGAATATACAATCAATAATATGAAAGAAGCAATCACAGAATTGATAAAAGAAACAAAATCTGATCCAAAGAATATTGAAAGTATCGGATTTGGTTTCCCCGGACAAATTGACTATCAAAAAGGTATCGTAAGATTAGCTCCTAATATTCCTGGTTGGGTAGATGTTCCAATTGCTGAAATTATGGAAAAAGAGTTTGGAATTCCTACAAGAGTTGATAACGATGTGCGTTGTGCAGCTTTAGGTGAACTTAATTATGGTGCAGGACAAGGTTGTGATAACTTAATTTGTATTACAGTTGGTACAGGTATCGGTTCAGGTCTTGTTATTAATGGTAAATTAGTAAGAGGAGCTTCTAATGCGGCCGGAGAAATTGGACACATCAAACTTGATATGAATGGTGGACCTCTTTGTGGTTGTGGAGATAGAGGTTGTTTAGAAGCTTTTGCTTCAGGACCTAGTATTGTAGCATTAGCAGAAGAATATATTAAGGGTGGAAAATCTACTAAATACAGAGAATTAGCAAATCCTGATATTACTCCTTATATAGTATCTGAAGCTGCTAAACAAGGTGACCCTGTAGCTAAACGTATATTTACAATTGTTGGTGAATATATTGGTATTGGACTAGCTAGTGTTGTTAATTTGTTAAATCCTGAAAAAATTATCATAGGTGGTGGTGTTGCTGCTGCCGGTGATTTGTTATTAACACCAATTAAAGAAAGTTTAGTAAAACGTGCTATGCCAATTGCTGGCTCTGCGGTAGAAATTGTTCCTGCTCAATTAGGAAATTCTGCAGGTGTTATTGGTGCAAGTTTACTAATCAATTCGTAAGCAATAAAATAAAAATAAAAAGCTTTCAAAAAGTGGTTGGTTTAACCAATCACTTTTTTGTATGGTAAAATTATTTTATGAGATTAGATAAGTTTTTAAAAGTTTCAAGATTAATAAAACGTAGAACAGTTGCAAATTCTGTTTCTGAAATGGGTAAAGTTTATGTAAACGGAAATATTGCAAA
>CAKUVB010000080.1 GCA_934693215.1 uncultured Candidatus Melainabacteria bacterium | reverse complement strand
TACACTCAAATTCAAATCGAAAAAATGCTTTTTCCGATTATGAATTTTCGATTTTCACCCTCTGCTCGGCTTGCCGATGAATCTCATGCAAGCTTTGTCAGGGAGATTTCGCTATCGCACAATATGACGGAATGACGTGAATTGTGTTCTGGATTGCTTCAAAATCGAAGATTTTTCGCAATGACATATTAAACTTACAAACATTACAATTAGTTTACAGTCACTTAATGAAACAAGGAAAAAACTCGTGTTGTCTGAGCGGTAGCGAGTTCACGAGTTTCGAGTTGAATTTAGTGACTGTTTTTAGTCGGCGTTGTTTTTCTTTCTTATCCAATGTTCTTTCTTTTTTCTTCGCAATAAAAAAGAAAGAATATTTGGTGCGGGGTTTGGGGTTGCATAAACCCCAATTATAAAATAACCAACATTGACAGATTTTACGTCATTCAGAGCCGTAGGCGATAAATCTCATGTAAACCTTGTTAGAGATATTTCGCTTTCGCTCAATATAACGGAATGATGAAGGTTGTGTTATAGATTGCATCAAAATCGAAGATTTTTCGCAATTGTACACGTCAGATAATTAGTTACATTTTGTTTTAAGAAAGAAAAAATTATCAAATTAATCATTCATGCATCTATCCTTAAGAGAACTCATATCCGCAAATGCTTGTAAAGGTTTTTCTTCTTCATTTTCATTATTATTGAAATAATAAACACTACCAACAATTGATTTAAACATATCAACAGGAACATCTATTGGAATTCTTGATTTTTGTGGGTCTACAATTGTAACATATTTATCATTAATCTTTTTAATAGCATACTCATGTTCAGGCTTCAATTTGATTTTTTGATGATGTTTATTACGGAAAGGCATTTGTTCTTTTATTCTTAAATTACAACCGGCTGCATAATTTTCAGGAGTTTTAGAAAAATCCTTCATAAATTTGTCAAAATGTTTTTTAGAATACATTTTAAAAATATCTAAATCTTTCGCAACTCCATAATTTTTTGTAGCATTAAAATCAATTTGAGCACAATTTTTACCGGTCAACAAATAATAAAGCTGATTAGGTGTACCCGAATCAATAGGATTGTTATCGTTTTTTGAATACTCATAAGCATAAGCTGGAATATTTTTATCTTTTTCTATTTTTCCTTCTTTCAAATCGGTACGATATTTTTCAAAAGCAAGTTCAAAAGCTAAAACATCACCATCTCCTGTTGAATACTTTTTATCATACCCACGAACTTTACCTTTTTCATCAAAATCAGGAACATATTTCTTTGATGCTTTTTTCAACTCTTGTTTTGTTACCGTATATTCTTTATTTATTCCTTTTAATTTTATTACTATATTACCGTCTTTATCTTTATAGACAGCATCTTTAATTGCTTTTTTACCAATTTTAGAATAAGAAAGAGAATTCAATCCTGACAATAAATAATCATCTTTTAACATTCCTTGTCTAGTATTTGAAATTTTACCATTTATTCTGGTTTCACTATACGTTTTATACAAATCAAAAGCGAAACCTAAAGCCGCACTTGTAATTGCTGAATATAATACTTTCATTCCAATTCCAGCAGACAAATGATAAAAACGTCCTTTTTCAGGGTGTAAATTCTTTGCTTTTATAACCCATTCGTCAACTTTACCCACGACCCACTTAATCCCTGGAAGTTTTTGAACAACAGGAAAAGATTTTGCTAATGCGTATCCACTGGCGAATAATCCACCTTGCAAAGTCCCACAAACAAAACCAATAGCCGTAGCTCCTATTCTCTCTTTATTTTTTCGGTGATTAGCTATAGTAACTGCAATACTGTTATTTTTAAAATCTTGTATTTCGTTATAGGTGTCCATAATGTCTTGATAATTAGAATGAATATTAGGAGCAGTAATCCCCAAAACAGGATTATTGTTCTGAACTGGCATATTCATATTAACAGAATTTATTGCAGACATTACACCATAACCTTTACATATATATAAAGTCAAAATACAATAAAAAATTGCTAGTAATGTTTACAAAATATAAAATATTTTATTAAATTTTTGTTGATAATGAAGGGGCAATTTGAATAAATTTACGAATCAAATTAGTATCCCATTGTTTACCTGCACCTTCCTGCAAAATATTACAAGCTACATCAAGACTCAAACCTTTTCTATAAGGTCTGTCACTAATTAAAGCATGGAAAGCATCTGCAACTGCAACAATTTTTGCAGCTAAAGGAATTTCATCACCCTTCAAATGTTCAGGATATCCTGAACCGTCAATATGTTCATGGTGATATTTAACAATCGGAATTAAATCTCTTAAAGCTTCATTTGGCATCAACACTTTTTCTGCACCAATTACAGGGTGTTGTTTCATAATAGCCCATTCATCATCAGATAATCTATCCGGTTTTTTAAGGATATTTTCAGGAATACCAATTTTACCAACATCATGGAGTAATGCCCCAAGAGTTATTCTTTCAACTTCTTCTTCTGGTAAATTAATAGCCCTTGCTAAAGCTTCTGAATATCTTGAAACAGATGTTGAGTGACCTTTTGTATAAGGGTCTTTTGCATCAATTGCACCGGCTAAAGATGTCGCAATTTCTGACAAATGATTTACTGAACTAATCTGTTCGTTATTGAATTTCTTTAACAATTCTTCTTCAAAATTAACTCCCATTTGAGCATGACGTTTTGAAAGCACTTCTGCATAAGAATGAAGTGCTACATCGTCCCAGAAATTAAAATCTGAAGAACTAATGATTGCAGACATACCATCTTTATAACCTTGAGCCTGAGATATATACATAGCTTGTTCTGCAAGAATCAACAATTTTTCTTGGTCTTTTGCACATTCAGGATATGATGCAATACCTACAGAAACTTTAACAGGCCCTACGTCATCTACAAAACAACAAGACAAACTATATGTAATGTATTCTGCAATATATTTTGCATCATCAACATCAGTGTTAGGAAGAATTATAGCGATTTCATCACCACCATATCTACCTGCCATATCTGATTTTCTAATATTATGTTTAACTTTTTCAGCAACTAGCTTAATAACTTCATCACCTTTTGCGTGTCCTAATTCTCTATTGATTTTAGAAATATTATTTACGTCAAGCATAACAATTGATAAATCTTGTCCTGATTGTTCTGCCTCTACCAATGATTTTGACAAACACTCTTGGAAACCTCTATGGTTATATAATTGAGTCAATGCATCAGTATTTACATGAGCATTTGCTTGTTCAATAAGAGTGAAATTATTAATTACTGTTGCAGCATAATTAGCAACAAATGAACAAAGTTTTCTATTTGATTCTGCTATATCATCAGCAATAATCATTACCCCAATACATTTGTTCACCGAAGCCATAGGTATAATTGTTGCAGCATGGTTATGGAAATAAGCCAAATTTAAGTAATTAACATTATCCTCTGTAACAATAGACTGAGTGGTGAATGCTTTTATCACAGGATTTGAAGAATCTGACTTGAATACTTTTGACACAAACACATTATCAGCTTTGTCAACAAGTTTTAGATTAATACATTGTGACATCTCATTATAAAGTCCAAATGCCGTAAATGAAGACCCTAAGTATTTTATTAATATTCTATGTAGGCGTAAATAAAACTCAGCAACATCTTTTGCTGGAACTATAGATAACATCGCATCAACGACTTGTTTGTAGGTATTTGATTCATTATTTTTAACACGGTTTGCAAGTGCAGACAAAGCAGACACTCTGCTTGATGCAGAAGTCGATGACAACAAATTAACCTTAGCCACCAATTTGCTGGCAGACAGGGGCGAAGTTGCGTTTGGATTATTGAGGAAGTTCGGCTTTCTCGCTTCTTCCGAAAGTATTTGTTCTTTATTCCGTTCCAAAATTTTTACCTACACATTAATATGATACATTATTAAAGTCAAAAAATAAATAATTTTTGACTTTTTAATGCAAATTGTTAACATATTTTAAGGAAATTTAATAATTATTATCATAAATAATAAGCAAAAATAAACTTTATTTCATATTATTAAGTTTATTTTTGATAACAAAATTTATAAACCCTTGTGGAAAATGTGAAAAAATTTCCGTTATTTTTGCATCAAGACCAAAGGTATATGAAGGTTTTGGATTTTTAAGTTTGTCTATTTTTAGAACTTCTCTCACAACTTTTTGAACAGGAATACCTTTTGTTTCATTTTTTAAGGCATTTTTCACAAGGTAATCTGTTTCTTTTTTATATTTATCTTTAGAAATTTCTAAAACTTGTTGATTTTCTTTTATTGATTTGCTCCAAATAGGAGTTGCAACAGAACCAAGCTTCAACGAAACAACTTTTACCCCCGTAGTCCCTGACTCTAATCCCCACAAATTAAACAAAATATCAAGACAACGCTTTGAAGCACAATAAGGTGCAATAAACGGATATATTCCAAAAGATGACATTGAACTAATATTAATAATTTTGTTTGGAAGAATACCCTTTGAAAACTCAAGTGGTGCAAATACATTAACATCAAACTGTCTATGTAGTTCATCTATAGAAATATTTTGTATAGGGCCTGCAACAACACACCCTGCACAATTTATTATTGTATCAACCGTATAATGTTTTTTTATTTTTTCAATAGCCGGTTGAATAGTTTCAGGTTTTGCAAAATCAATATAGAAAGGTATTATATTCTCACCTTCTATTTTTTTACTTTCATCTCGATATCCGGCCAACACAAGATTTTCTTTAGAATATTCTTCTAATAAAGCTTTTCCTATCCCTGATGTTGACCCTGTGATTAGATATACCTTTTGCATGGATATATTCTATCATAGAAATGTTGTCTAAAAATTAGGAAATAATAAATAATATACAAAACAATATTATTTCTTTCATAATTTCCATGAATTTCTAACACAAATCTACTTCCAGCCTTTTGATGCAAGCCATCAATATTCATTGTAATAATAGGTATTTGCAAATCTGCTAATACTTTATGAGCTTTTGTCGGCTTTTTTTCTTTAACATTACTCATCAACAAATTTATTGCTTTATTAAATTCATTAGGATTTCGTTCTTTAAACCCAATCGACAATTTTTCTTTTATTCCATTAATTTCTTCAAATGTTGGAATTTTAAGCAATAAAAAATTGCGCTTGGCGCGATTCGAACGCGCGACCTATCCCTTAAAAGGGGAGTGCTCTACCTGCTGAGCTACAAGCGCAAATTTTATTAATTATTTCGTCTGCTAGTGCTGACAAGATTTAGTTTACCAAGAACATATTTCTACGTCAACTATTTTATTAAATATCATTTATAGTTGTATTTTTTTCTTCCAATCTTGTATGTTTTGTTGGCTGATAATACTTTAGTTTCAACTGTTGTGGCTCTACAGCTTCCGGTTCTAAATGTTCTTCTTTTGTTATATTCAAAACTTTTGGTTCTTCATGTTTTTTAATTTTTGTTTGTTTTTTAGGCTGAATAACTGCCGGTTTTATTGTTTGTTGTTCCTGAACATCTTTAACTTCTTGTTGTTCAACTGTATCTTTCACTTCTATTTCTTTTTTTTGATTATTAATGTTTTGAATATGTTTTTGTTGTTCTTTCTCTATACGAATACGTGCTTTTTCAAGCTTAACAGACTCTCTATATTCTTTATATTCCTTTTTCCAACGTCTGAATTTATCAGGCAAAGGCTCTATTCCTCTTGCTCTTTGCGAAGTTCTATAATCGGTATATTTTTCATCTGTTTCTTTTACAATCTCTTTAGCACCATGCTTGTACCATCTCCATTTTTTAGTAAACACATTATCAAAATCTTTTGGTCCATAATCAATTTCATTTGCACGACAAAGAATTGATTGTGGAACAATACTAGCTTGTACATAATGTGCTATTTGTGGCCCTAACATTCTTGAATAATCTCTAATTTTTTCAAGTTGTTGGGTCTGAGGTCCAAGTTGGTTTGCAACCATTCTTGCTTCACATGAACTTATTGTTTTATAAAAAGTATCTTCCCACAAATTTACATCTCTGTTAGAATCAATCAAAACAGCATAAGTTGATAATTTTATTGCAGGGTCAATAACAGTTGCACCAGGTATATTTAAAAAATCCCAAAAAGTTCTACGCATAAAATAATTTTGAGCATCAGCCGTTGTTGTAATAAGTAAAACCTTATTCACATTAAACATTTGAGCAAGTCTATTTACAGTAACATAATTAATATTATATTCTTTTTTAAACCTAGCCATTGTTTCTCGTGTTGTTATATTAAGTCTAGGATTTCTTGTTAATTTTTCTCTTACTTCTGATACTGTTGGGGCTTCCACTGTACCTGAAAGATTAAGTTTGTTTATCACTTGATTAGCAAAAAACTCTGATGCTGTTTCGTATATAAAAGTATCAACACTTGGTTTGCTTGCTATGTTATCAGGAACAACCAGCACTCTATAATCCGCAGCATAAACTACACTTGATAATAAACTCCCAACGATTAATAAAAATAAAGCTATTCTTCTCATACCGAAATTATAACATAATATTTTTAATGTAACCAAAGAATTTGCAAAAGTTAAAAATTTGTTTTTCTAAAACATATTTTCAAAACATATTATATTCTATTTAATTGTAACAAATGTATCATTTTTTCTATTATGTGAAATTCTATTCTAATAAAAAACTTTATATCTATGAGCTTTTATATTACTAACTTGTGAGGATAAATAAGTTGTCAGTAATATCTGCAATAAGAAATAAATTTGCTATTGGACAACAACATTCTGCAGGGTTTTCAAACCAACAGAATGCAGCTAGGAAAACTACTGCCTCAAGAGGTGTTGAAAGCGATGATGAAGTGGCTTATGTAGGTCTAAACGACTCTGATTCAGATTTTGATATCCAAATGTTGCAAGATTCTTTAGAATACGAAGCTTACAAAGATATAAGCGATTCTGACAGGGAACGAAATAAAAGATAATTTATTAATTTCTTTTATTAAATAAACTCTGACAATATCAAATTACTTAAAAGAAATCCTTCATCAGACAATCTATATCCTTTATCTGTTTTTATTAAATGTCCTGTTGATAAATATTTTTCTAATGTATTTTTATATTTTTCGGAAAAATTGATACCAAACTTTTGGTTTATTTTTTGTTCATCAACACCTTCAGCAATTCTAAACCCTAAAAAAATACTTTCCTCAAGTTTTTCTTGCTCTGTTAAAAACTTACCAAACTCATGAGAAACAGGATTATCCATATATTGCTCTAAAGTTTGATAGTTTGAATATCTAACCCCATCAACAAACCCATGAGCAGAAACACCAAAACCGTAATATTCTCCTTCTCGCCAGTAATTTAGATTATGTTTTGATTCATATCCTGATTTCGCAAAATTACTTATTTCATAATGTAAAAAATCATTTAATGATTTGACAACTTCCAAATACATATCAGCCTGAACATCATCATCAGGAACATTTTTAGGATAATGATTATAAAAATAACACCCCTCATCAATTTTTAAGCCATAAAGCGAAACATGAGTTATATCAAGAGTTTTTACTATTTCTAAATCTTTTTTCAACATATCAAGAGTTTGATTTGGTAATCCGTATATCAAATCAATACTCACATTCTCAAATCCAACCTCATTAGCGAACTTTATAGTATCCAAAATTTGTTGAGAACTATGCCTTCTGCCAATATCTGACAACAATTTATCATCAAATGTTTGAGAACCAATACTCAAGCGATTAAAACCTATTTCTTTTAGCCCTTTTAAATACTCTTTATCAACAGAATCAGGATTTATTTCAATAGTTATTTCAGTATTATCATTGGTATTCAATTTATTAAGTATTTTTTTTAGCTCATTTACTTTCATTAAAGA
>CAKUVB010000079.1 GCA_934693215.1 uncultured Candidatus Melainabacteria bacterium | reverse complement strand
AAGAAACAAAATTTCTGAAAAGGAAAACCGTAGTCCCGTTAAACGCGAACGAGCAAGACAGTCCCCCCGTCGACAATTGTTAAACAATAACACAGTTGAACTAAGGACGAAGAACCCCTCCGAACAAAGTTCGGACAAGGTTCAAACGCGAGTGAGCTGAGGGCGAAGGTCTTTTCTTTGAAAGAAACAAAATTTCTGAAAAGGAAAACCGTAGTCCCGTTAAACGCGAACGAGCAAGACAGTCCCCCCGTCGACAATCTGTTAAACAATAACTTAATTAAACGAGGGACGAAGAACCCATAAAAACGAAAACTTTAATAAAATTAGGGATATATATGTTAAGAACACAAATCAATAACCAACATTTTACAGGTAATTTTGAAACGAATAAAAATCTAGCAAACAAGCTTAATAATATAAAAGAATTAAATAAGCTTGCAGAGGTTGCTAATGTAGATAAAATAAGAACCTACATAAAAGATGATTCCAAATATTTACCAAGAAATAATTCTTTAGTTACTATGACAAGCAAAAAGGTAAACAACAGAATCATTCATGGTTTTGATTGTATTTTATTAGACAAAAACGCAGATAACAAAACTATTTCTAAAAAAGTTTATGAATCCGCTCAGCAATCAATAGGCAAAATGTATGGTAATATTGCTAAAAGCACTTCAATTTCTTCTGAACAACAAACGATAAAACCAAGGTCTATATTTGCTAAAATCAGTTCTAAATTACTAAATTGGTTTAAAAAATAATTTGCATAAAAAAAAGAGCCTTTTGGGCTCTGAAAATTTTCTGTGAAGTGTAGTGTGTGTAGAAAGAAACTGTGTCTTTTTCTCTAGTCCTCGTCCCGTTTTGTTTCGGGCTTTCCTCGTGTCATGTTTCTTCTTTTTATACTCTATATTTATATAAAGTATTTTCAGAAATAATAATTGCCTATTTTGTATATATAATTTCTATATCTGTTACATTTCTTTACAATGTATTATTTCGTATTGTTTAAGTAAAAGTTTTTTTGTTTTATAATTTATCCGTATACAAAGAAAAAGGGAGAGAATAGATGGAAAGTTTATTAGCTTTTATTCACACGAATGCGATGGCTATCTCAGCTACAATTTTATTACTCGCTTATGTGTTTATTGCGACAGAAAAAATTCCTAAAGTTACCGTTGCTCTTTTAGGAGGTTCGTTAACTTTAATCCTTGGTTTATTAAGCCAAAACAAAACTTTAGCTACTGGGGGATTAGACCCTCACTACTTCATTAATTTTGTTGATTTCAACGTAATATTCTTACTTGTATCAATGATGATTATTGTAAACATTGCAACAAAAAGTGGTATGTTCAACTGGGTTGCAAATGAGATGTTAAAAGCTACTAAAGGTCACCCAAAGATGATTTTATTTGCTTTAGCAGCATTTACAGCTATTGTTTCAGCATTCTTAGATAATGTTACTACAGTTATTCTTATTATGCCTGTAACATTTGTTATTGCTGAAAAATTAGACATCAACCCTGTACCATTCTTGATTACAGAATTTGTAGCATCAAACATAGGTGGTACTGCTACATTAATCGGTGATCCACCAAATATCATTATTGGTAGCGCTGCTGGTTTCTCATTCATGGATTTCTTAAATGAATTAACCGGTATCGTTACTGTAATCTTCTTAGTTGTTGTATCTATAATGTTATTCATTTATAGAAAACAAATGGTTGCAACTCCTGAAAGAATGGCTGAAGTTGCACAATTAGACAACTCTAAAACAATTACTGATAAAAACTTAATGATTCGTTCTCTAATTGTTTTATTCTTAGTTATTTTAGGTTTCGTAACTCACGATATTACACATATCCAAACTTGCGTATGCGCTATGTTAGGTGCTAGTGTATTGTTATTATTCGAAAAACCTACCAAAATTCTTGAATCTGTAGAATGGACTACAATTTTCTTCTTCATCGGTTTATTTATCATTATCGGTGGTTTAGAAGCTTCAGGTGGTATTGCAGTTATGGCTAAATGGTTATTAAATGTAACTCATGGTTCTGAATCTGCAACTGCAATGGTTATTCTATGGGGTTCAGGTATATTGTCAGGTATTATTGATAACATTCCTTACACAGCAACAATGGCTCCTATGATTGCAACTATTCAATCTCAAATGGGTGCTGATTACGCGTTCCCTCTATGGTGGTGTTTATCATTAGGTGCTTGTTTAGGTGGAAACATGACAATCGTCGGTGCAGCAGCAAATGTTATTGTTACAGAAGCTGCAGCTGCTAGAGGACATAAAATTGAATTTATGAAATACCTTGGATACGGTATCCTAGTAACATTCGTATCTTTGGCACTAAGTTCCGGATATGTTTATTTACGTTTTATTCGTTAATTCGAATAACAAATTAACATAAAGAAAGAAGGACTTTTATAAGTCCTTCTTTTTTTATATAATATTTTTATGATAGGTGTAGATATAGAAGATATTTCAAGATTTAAAAATAAAGAACAAGCATTCTATGAACGTGTATTCACACCATTAGAAATCGCATATTGCCAGTCAAAAAGAAACCCAGCAACACATTTTGCAGCAAGATTTTGTGCAAAGGAAGCTGTGTTCAAAGCTTTATCCTCTGCAGGATATGATGATATATTCATCACTCAAGTAGAAGTCTATAATGATGAAAAAGGTTGTCCTAGAATCAGAC
The DNA here is from genome assembly GCA_934693215.1 of uncultured Candidatus Melainabacteria bacterium. GTDB lineage: Bacteria > Cyanobacteriota > Vampirovibrionia > Gastranaerophilales > Gastranaerophilaceae > UMGS1585. Next base: position 5,223 of record CAKUVB010000079.1, on the reverse strand, counting down.
TTTTAAACCCTGATATAAAGGTTAAAGTTCATATTAGTTTATCCCATGAAAAAGAAAAAGCTATTGCATTCGCAAAGCTTTTTATTGAGGATTATGAGAAAAAATAAAATGTCACTTGTTTTTAAGCTGCAAAGATATTCTTTTTAGATTCGTCAATATGGAAGTCTAAAATATCAGCATAGTTTTCTTCTGAATCTAAACCATTTCTCTTTGTTAAATTAAGAAGTTTTAATGCAGCTTCGGATTTTAAGAAGTTGAAAGTGCTAGTCAACTCTTTATTTAATTCAATATTAATATCTGTGTTATTTAATGCTGTCGCTACAGAACTTGGTTGATAAGTATCAAATGCAGCATTTGTTTTGATAGCAGCATTCTGTAGAATCTTTTTAACATTATCACGCAATGCTAAAGTATCAATAGTTGATTCATATTTAGTTTGATACACGAATTCTAATCCCATTTCCCTAGTTCCTTTTTCTTATACTAGGTATTACGGCATTTTATTTTCGAACTTTAGACTTTTACGAATATTCTTTACATTTGTTTACATAAAAAAAAGTTACTTTATAAAAAGTAACTTGGTGTTTTATGTGTTCTGTTAATTAATATATTTATCTATTATGTGTTATGCAACAACGTTCAATTGATTGTTGCTTTTTGGAGTTTCATGGTTGGTTAAATATCCGAAAGTCCTATATAACTTATAACCTAAAGATTTTAAAGGACCTGCCTCAACTGAACCAGCTTGTTGAGCAATATATTTATCTCTTGCAAAGTTAACAGCTGCGTTTTGAGATTGAATCATTAGACCAGCTTCTCTATTACTCATAGCTGCACTTGCTGTATTTTCTCTAAATTTTATATTTGGATTTATATTATTTATTTTCATAACTTTCATTTTTGTTCCCTCCGTATTGGGATTAAATAAGTGTTTGATTTACACTTCATTTAACACTTATATTATTATACATATATTATTTTTTGTCAAGTGTTTTTTTTACACTTATTTAACATTTGTTAAAATTCAATAATAACTTAACTTTACCATAAAGTGTAAATGCTACATTTATTATTTTTTCACAAAACTGCACCTTATTATTGTATTAATTGTAGATTTTACAATTATACAAAGATAAAAGCATGCTTTTTGTTGTTGGTTTATGTTATAACTCTACTTTTTTTCTATATCTTTTGCTATCACATTTTCTATCAATTTAGTAGCAAGCCCATTAAAACTAAGTGTCACATTGGAATTTTCGTTCAATTCACACACAGGCAAAGCTTTATTTATTGATGACATTATCGCAAAATAATTGTTTGGAATCTTCCAATATATTTTTTGATTTAAGACCTTTTCTACGTCTTCTATCTTTATTTCATCATTTTCCAGATATCTATTTATTATTATTTTTGTTTTATTTTCGGCATAGCCCAAATTACTAAACAAATCCAAGCATCGTTGACAATTTCTAATCAAAGGCAAATTCACAATAGATACTAAAAGAATCAAATCAGACAGTTCCAACACCTTTAAATTCATTTTATCAATATTCGTACCTATATCAACAATAATGTACGAGAAAGATTCTCTTAAATATTCAAACAGTTTAAAAATATGAGTTGGAGTCATACTATAACTTTCTTCCATATAAACTGGTTCTGCCAAAACATACAAACTTGTATCTTTATATTGTTTACATGCATTTAATATTGCATCTACTCCAGTATGAGCAGCATTCTCTATAGCAGAAGCTATGTTTATTGAAGGTTTAATATTAATAAATGTAGTAACATCACCTAGCGGTAAATTTAAATCTACCAAAACGACCTTTTCTCTAGTTTGTCTTGCAAATTCTACAGCCAAGTTCGTAGCGATTGCAGTTTTACCAATTCCACCTTTATTTGAAAAAATTGATATAATATTAGAGCTATTTATCGTTTTAGAATTTTTATTACAACATTTTTGAACAGTTGCAAAAAAATCCTTCTTGATTAAAGGTTTTGATAAAAAGTCTTTAGCTCCGCACCTTAGCATTTGAATAACCAAACTTGTTGTATAATTTGCAGATATTACAACTACATTTATATTATTTTTTGCCAAACTTTCTAATATAGATTTTGAACTTTCAACATCGTTAGCTAAAGCCAACAAAACAACTTGAGGTTTTGATTCTAAAATATATTCTAACCCAGCACTATATTCATCAAAACATTTATCAATTTCAACATCTTCTAATTCTGACAAATAAGACTTTATAACTTCTATAGAATCTTTATCGTTTTCTAATACGACAACCTTGTTATTCATAAATCACCTCTAGACAATCATACATTATTTATCAAGAATGTGCAATTACAGATTTAGAATTACATCTTTAAGATTATCAGCTATTTTTCGATGAGCTTCAGGTGAATAATGCAACCCATCAATAGCAGATTGTTCAACATAACTATTTATGTCAAAAAAGATTATATCATTCTCTCTACAAAAATCACTATAAACATTTTGAATCCAATGAGTACGTTCTATAGATTCTTCATCAAATTGAATAGAAAAGCCACCTTTTAACACATCTGTATTCAAAATAAGTGGTGCTACAATTATTAATTTTCCTTGTTCATTTTGATTTTTTATTTTTCCGACAAGTTTTTTTAAACCTTCTTTTATACTTTGAGGAGTAATATTATAGAATTTTTGAGTATCATTTGTACCTAACGAAAGAATAAAAATATCAAACTCAGGGTGTCTAATAAAACATTCATTAATATATTCACTACCACTAAAAAGTTTTCCTGACGGGTTTCTAACAAAACCCGTTCTATTATTACACCCTTCTTCTATTACTTTGTAATCATCACCTAACAGGCTAGACAAAACACCTGTCCAACGAATATCTTTTGGATACCTTTTTCCACTACCGGGAATATAACCAAATGTATTAGAATCTCCATAACATATAATCTGTTTCATAATTAAACTATTTATCCTCTTTGTGTTTTACGTGTAATAATTAAAAGCACTCCGAACAATATTAACAACACTCCACATATTATTCTAAAAGTCAATTGTTCATGGAAAAATAAAACTCCAAAAAATATCGCAGTTAAAGGTTCTAAAGCACCAAGTATTGCTGTTTTAGTTGAGCCTATGAATTTTATCGCAATATTTATTGTTTCAATAGATATTATTGTGGGGAACAATGCCAAACATACCACCAATAACCAAGCAAACGGTCTATCAAGAATTTGTAATTCTGTACAGAATTTTAAATTATAAACATAAACAAACATGCCTGAAAGTATTACATAAAAACTCATTTTAGCACGATTTACACGTTTTATAGACTTTATATTATTAACACCAACAATATAAAGTGCATACATCAGAGCCGAAACAAGAACAATCATCACCCCATAAAGATTCAAACTAGAATCATGTTTTCCATTATATAAGAGCAATATACCTATTGAGGTTAACCCTATTGCACTTAAAACTGTTTTTGTAAGTTTTTCTTTAAAAAATATAGCCATTAATATTGCTACGATTATCGGATAAATGAACAATATAGTACAAGCTATTCCAACTTCTATATATCTAAAAGATTCGAACAAAGTAAGTGACGATAAAGAAAACAATATTCCTAAAACAATTATAGGAAACAATTCCTTAAGAGAAATATTGAGTGAAATTTTCTTAAAACACTTCAACCAAATTCCATAAATAATTACAGCGAACGCATACCTATAAAAGAGTACAGAATCAGTCTTTACTCCCATTGAGTATAAAGGCAAAGCAAATAAAGGATTTGTACCATAACTTACACTCGCAGCAATCCCGTTTACAACTCCCGCAATATCTCTTCCAAATCTACTCATAGGACTATTATATTACAAACAACTATAATTCTCTTACTGGGTGATGTTCTATTTATTAAACAAAGCTAAACTCTCTCTATAAGAAAGGAGTATATTATGTTCTATAATGTTTTGAAATTAAAAGATTTAGTAAGCCTTAAAGAAGAAAACCTAGACAGAGAAATACTAATGCAAAATGGTGATAGTAGCCTAACTATTATTGGTATAAAAAAGAATGAAATAATTGATACACATACTTCTATTTCAGATGCTGCAGTATGTGTTTTAGACGGAGAAATAGAAATTCATTTTGATGCAGAAAAATTTAAAATTGACAAAGGCGAAATTCTTATGTTCAAAAAAGATAAAGAGCATAAAGTTTTAGCTCTAAAAGATAGCAAATTTTTATTAATTAGAATATAAATTTGTATGGGGGATATGATATCCCCCTTTTTTATCGTAGAATTTATTTATGCTAACAAAACAAGAAATTATTAACCATTTACATTCTAATAACAAGGATTTATTCACAAAAGCAGATTCTGTAAGAAAAGAATATGTTGGAGATGAAGTCCATCTTAGAGGTTTGATTGAATTTTCTAATATATGCAAACAAACTTGTTACTATTGTGGGTTAAGAAAAGATAACCACAATGTCACAAGATATCGCTTATCAGAAAAAGAAATCATTGATTTTGCTAAAAATGGTGCAGAATTAGGGTTAAAAACAATTGTTTTACAATCAGGAGAAGATAGTTATTTTTCAACAAACAAGTTATGTAAAATCGTGGAAGAAATAAAAAAACTAGATGTTGCAGTAACATTGAGTGTTGGAGAAAAAAACTACTCTGAACTCAAAGATTTAAAAAACGCAGGGGCTGATAGATATCTGTTACGAATAGAAACTACAGATGAAAATTTATACAAAAAACTACACCCGAATATGTCTTTTTCAAACAGAAAAAAATGTTTATATGACATAAAAGAATTAGGATTTGAAACCGGTACAGGTTGTCTTGTCGGATTACCAGAACAAACTATTGAATCTTTAGCTAATGATATATTATTTTTCAAAGAATTAGATGCAGATATGATTGGCATTGGTCCTTTTATTCCACACCCTGACACACCTTTAGGAAATTGTAAAGTCGATTTAAACAAAAATTTCGAATTATCTTTAAGAGTAATGGCACTAACTAGAATATTACTAAAAAATATAAATATCCCTGCAACAACAGCGATGGAAACAATAAATCCTAACGGTAGAATTATAGCTTTGCAATCTGGAGCAAATGTTGTAATGCCCAACATTACTCAAGGAGAATATAGAAAGCAGTATATAATTTATCCTAACAAAATATGCACAGA
>CAKUVB010000078.1 GCA_934693215.1 uncultured Candidatus Melainabacteria bacterium | reverse complement strand
CAAGCGACAGGAAGTGTAATTATTGTTACAAACGAAGGTACACGTCCAATGCTTGTAGAAATACAAGCTTTGGTTGGAACAACACCATACCCAAGCCCTCGTAGAGTTACAAACGGTGTTGATTTAAGCAGAGTTTTGCAAATTTTGGCAGTCTTAGAAAAAAGAGTCGGCATGAACCTTTCAAAACAAGATGTTTATGTAAATGTAATCGGAGGGATTGATATACAAGAACCTGCTGCCGATTTGGGAATTGCTCTTGCCGTTGCAACTTGTGCTAGAGATGTTGTAATAGACCCGCATACGGCAATAGTTGGCGAAGTAGGACTATCTGGCGAAATTAGAGCTGTAAACAATATTGAAAAACGTATAAAAGAAGTTCAAAAATTAGGCTTCAAAAAAATAATTATTCCTGATTCCAATAAAATTGATGAAGAATTTAAAGGAATACAAATTGTTCGTGTAAAACGAATTATCGAAGCTATTTCAGCTTGCTTAACCTCAAATTCATAACTCATATTAGTGTCAAAAATACACCTATAAAACAGCTAAATAGCTCTCAGGGATTAGGTTTTAGCCCTTGAAAAAATATTTTAATTTGTTATAATAAGAGAGTAAATTGAGGTGTTATTATGAAAGTTATGTTTGATCCGTACATCGGTTCGACTTTGTCGTACCGTTCTACTAATAATGCAACAAAACAGGTTAGTAAAGAACTTCCAAAGAAAGCTGAAGGATACTCTAACGAAGAAATTTACAATGCTATTATGAGTTTCAAAAAATCCGTAAAAGGCATTTTTAAACCAAAACCTAAGACTATAAATACTTACGCTTAATATCCTGCACCTTCGTCCCACAAAGAATCATCATAATGAGTTAGTTCTAAATGACCTATTATTAGAGTATTTCCATTCTTTATACCTAATTTGTTAAGTTCATCAAAAACTCCCATAGAGGTCAAAATACCTTGTAATCTTATAATTTGTTCAGGATTACGGGCATCAGTTACACTTGCAAGACGAGAAATTTTTCCGCCTTCTACTACAAACGTGTTTTTGTCTAACTTAAATATTTCAAAAGCACTGTCATCATTATTATATGCACCGTCATCATCTTCTACGATAACTTCTACTATAGGTCGTTCTATTTCATCGACTTTTTGCGAAATATATTGTAAAACTTCATCTACGTTTTCTTTTGTAACCGCAGACATTGTGAAGATTTTTTCATTAGGAAGTATTGTTTTAAATTGAGCTAATACTTCATCTAAAACATCTTTTTCTACAGCATCAGTTTTGTTTAGAACAACAATTTGATATCTGCGAGCAAGAGCTTCTGAATGTTTTTCTAATTCTGCATTAATTTTTTTATAGGTATCTAATGGGTTTTCTGAGGTTAAATCCACAATATGAACAAGGAATCTGCATCTTTCTACGTGACGTAAGAATTCATGTCCCAACCCAACACCTTCACTTGCACCTTCAATAAGTCCAGGAATATCGGCAACAACATATCCATCACCATTAGGCTTTTTAACAACACCTAAGTTTGGTACAAGTGTTGTAAACGGATAATCTGCTATTTTTGGTTTTGCAGAACTTATAACACTTATGAATGTTGATTTACCGGCATTTGGCATACCTAATAGTCCTACATCAGCTATAAGTTTAAGTTCTAAATCTACTAATCTTTCAATTGCAGGTTCTCCCGGTTCACAGAATTGTGGTGCTCTTTTTTGAGCAGATGCAAATCTTGCGTTACCACGACCACCACGTCCACCTTTTGCAATAAGAACAGTTTGTCCTTCTTCGGTTAAATCGGCAATAACCTTTCCTGTTGCATCATCTCGAACAATAGTACCTAATGGAACTTTTATATATAAATGTTTTGCACATCTGCCATGCATACCTTTGATACCACCGTTTTGTCCGCTTTCAGCTTTGAACACAGAACGGTATTTAAAATCTAAAAGAGTAGCCAATCCTCTATCAGCGACAAGATATATATCTCCACCGTTTCCACCGTCACCTCCGGCTGGGCCACCTTTATCTACATATTTTTCTCGACGCCAAGCAACCATGCCGTTGCCACCACGTCCTGATACTAATTTAATTTTTGTTTTATCTATAAATTGCATTGCTTTATCCTATAGTTGCTCTATAATGGTACTATGAACAAGGTTAAAAATACATTATTTAGTAACACTACTGTAACATTAGATGAAAACAGTTATATTATGGCAATAGAATCAAGTTGTGACGAAACTGCTTGTGCTATTGTTCAAGGTGGCAGAAAAGTAATCGCAAACACCGTTGCATCTCAAATAAAAACACACGAACAATATGGGGGTGTAATTCCTGAGATTGCAGCAAGAGAACATTTAGAGGCAATAAATGTTGTTATTGATAAAACTTTTATTGATTCCGGCTTAACTCCTGATGATATGTCAGCTTTTGCGGGTACTGTCGGTCCTGGATTGGTTGGGTGTTTACTTGTTGGATTAAACGCAACAAAAACTCTAGCACTTGTTCATGACAAACCTTTTATTGGGGTAAACCATTTAAATGCACATATTAGTGCGAACTTTATTGATACAGACTTAAAACCTCCGTTTATCGCATTGTTGGTAAGTGGTGGACACACTCAATTAATAGATGTGAAATCATATTCCGAATTAGAAATCATCGGAGAAACGATTGATGATGCAGTTGGAGAAGCTTATGATAAAGTCGCAAGATTGATAGGTCTACCTTACCCTGGAGGTCCTAGATTAGACAAAATGGCTCAAGAAGGTAATCCTTATGCGTTTAAACTACCTGAGGCTAAAGTAGGAGAATTTGATTTTAGCTTTAGTGGTTTAAAAACCGCAACTTCAAGACTTGTAAAATCTTTTGACGGAAAAGAACTTCCTACTGCTGATATATGTGCAAGTTTCCAAGAGTGTGTTTCTGAAACTTTAATCAAAAAAGTTAAACATGCACTTGAAGTAAAAGGATATAAACAAGTTGTTATAGCCGGTGGAGTAGCTGCAAACTCTGAGATTAGAAGAAAAGTTTTTGAACTTGAAAAAGAAGGCTATAGAGTGAACGCCCCTGTAATGAAATATTGCACTGATAATGCTTCAATGGTCGCATCTTCAGCCTTTTTCTTTGATAATACATTTGATGATATTGATGTAGAAGCTTTTTCAAGATGCAAGTAGGGCAAATTTATAAATAATAAAACATCAAGGATAAATTATATTACCCTTGATGTTTTATTATTTTCTTTTTTTTATATTATTTATTATTTTCCTTCATTGTATTGTATGCCTCTTGATATTTAGGAGCATTAGCAATAGTGTATATATTTGGATTTCCTAGTTGCATTAAACCTAATGTTGTAAGTGCTTTTGCTTCTTCTTTTGACATAAGCTCTTTTTTAGGTTCATATCCTTCTGTAGAAGAAGGAGTTTTTGCTTCGTTTTCTGTTTTTGGTGCAGACTTTCCTACATTTACATTATTTGGTTGTCCAACTCCAACTGAATTAACTCCTGACATTTTTCTTTCCCTTTCCATTATTATATTTTATTAATTAATCTATACTATTAATAAAACACAAAGTTATACAAATTTGCCCCGTCCCGTCATATCATATCATATCATATCATATCGAGCATTATAACTCGATTTTAGCCTTGTTAAATCCATCTTAATATTTAGTTACAATTCAAAAAAGTGATAAAATTAAGTCATTAAGTTACTAAGAAAGAATCCTTTGCATCATCTTGAGAGAAGCAAAAGATCTCTAACAAGGTTTGAAGTTTGCTTTATTTGAGATTCTTCGGACTTCGTCCTCTGAATGACATAAGAGCATTCTGAATCACTTCGCTAACGCTCATAATGACAGACAAAACCCCATCACTATTCATAACAATCCAAAATAAACTTACCTATTTTGCCGTCACGAAAATCCTTCATAACATAACCTGCACATCGTTCTGTATCAGGTTCAGCAGAATTTCGCAACCAATTTCGTTTTATCGCAATATCTTCTACAGTTAAATTTTCAACACCATAATAATCTTTAAAAATCTGTGCATACTTCTCATTTTGAGAAACTAAATCCAATAATTCTTTTGCTACAAGCTCAACAGAATAAGCATTTTCAGAAACAGAATTTACAAATGCCAACTTTTTAGCTTTCATTTGGTCATCTTGTTTCATTGGAATAATCCCCGGAGTATCCAACAAATCTATATTAGGATTAATTCTTACCCATTGTTGTTGACGAGTTACACCAGCCTTTGCACCAACTTTTGTTTTTGAAGATTTCGTTAATTTGTTGATTATACTTGATTTACCAACATTTGGAAGTCCTACAACTACGACTCTTGCCGGACGTCTTAACAACCCTTTCGCCATAATTGCCTGAATTCTTGGTTCACTTAATTTTTGTACTATTTTTTCTATTTGTGGAACACACTTAAACGATTTTGTATCAACAGAGAGAACCGGACAATTTGTTTCCTCTGCCAATTTTTTTACCCAACTCTTTAGTTCTTCCCTATCAACCAAATCAGATTTATTTAACAAAAGAAGCCTTGGTTTATCACCCAAAAGCTTCTTTATGTCATTATAACTACTACTTATTGGGATTCGAGCATCTAAAACTTCAATAACCACATCTACGAGATTCAATTTCTCTTTAAGGGCTCTTTCAGCTTTCGCAATATGTCCCGGATACCAATGAATATGTAACTTATCTTTTTTCAATTTTTTCTCTAATACGTGTAGCTTTACCAGAACGTTCTCTTAAATAATACAATTTAGAACGTCTTACATCACCTTTTCTAAGAACTGTAATTTTGTCAATTCTTGGAGAGTTTAGTAAGAATACTCTTTCTACCCCAATACCTTGGAATATTTTTCTTACTGTTATTGTTTTGTTGATACCAGAACCATGTTCTTTAATTACAGTACCTTCAAAAGCCTGAATTCTTTCTTTGTTTCCTTCAACAATTCTTACGAATACTTTTACTGTATCACCAGGATTGATTGCAGGAATATCACTTTTCTTATATTGTTCTTCTAATTCTTTGATTATAGGATTCATTTTGCTATTCCTTTATATTCATTGTCTAGTACAAAAATTAAAGCGAGTCCACATCGCTCATTTCAATCGTATACAAAAGATAAAAGAATTTCAAGTAGTTGTTTAAGTTTTGTATACTATTCAACCTCATTATAAACCATTTTCTTTCTAAGTTTCCATTGACACAACACTAATACAAAAATTATTGCAAACAAAATATACGCAATTGCACTAGCTTTTCCAACATCAAAATACTCAAAAGCATATTTATAAATTGAATACACCAAAACCATTGTGCTATTATCAGGGCCACCCTGTGTCATAACATAAATCAAATCAAACACTTGGAACGAAGATATCGAAGTTATTACAATTACAAAAAATATTGTAGGACTTAACAAAGGAACAGTAACATTTTTAAACACCTGCCACGAATTTGCCCCATCTATTTTTGCAGCCTCTAAAACCTCTTGATTAATTGTAGATAAACCCGATAAAAATATTATCATATTATATCCAATCAATTTCCAAACAGAAACCGCAATCAATGCCGGCATGGCAAATCGAACATCATACAACCATTTTATATGAGTATGCAAAATTTGATTAAGCAAACCTATATTAGGGTCAAACACCCATTGCCAAACAATCGCTATAACTATCATTGGAGTTATAAAAGGTAAAAAATAAGCAGTTTTATAAAAATTACTCCCTCTAATTTTTGTATTCAAAATACATGCCAGCACCAAAGGTATAATAACTGCAAAGACTGACGAGGCTATTGCAAACACAAATGTATTTATCAAAACTTGTACAAACGTAGAATCCGTAAGCACATCTTTGAAATTTGATAGACCTACAAACTTCATAGGGGATAACAAATCCCAATCCACAAAGCTTAAACTAAACGAAAAAAACACCGGAATTACAATAAATATCAATGTTCCAAGAACTGCAGGAAGTATAAATATCAATGCAGTTAATCCGTCATTTTTATTAATGTTTGATTGAAAATTAGCCATATTTATACTAAATTATACTTAAAAGAGATAGTTTGGTAAATACAGGAGAAAAATATGTTATCTTTAACAGCATTCGGCAAAAACGATATTAGAGGGATTTATGGTGAAGACATTACAGAAGAACTTTTTTACTACACAGGTAGAGGATTTGTAAAATATGTGATGAACAAATCAGGTCAACTTCCTGAAAATATTTGGATTACTGTTTGTCGTGATGCAAGAACACATTCTCCATCACTTGCTTCGGCTCTAATAAAAGGGGTTCGTTCTATAGGGGCTAACGTCATTGATATGGGACTTTCTCCAACTCCACTAGGTTATTATTCAGAAGCTGTCGGCATGCCTAAATTCTTAACAAACAACCGCCCTGTTCTTGGAGCTTTAATTGTTACTGCTAGCCACAACCCTAGCCAATATAACGGTTTAAAAATGACTCACGAACACCAAACACTAAACGAAGAACAAATCAAAGATGTAAAAGCTTTGACAGAAGCAGAATATCGTATTAAATCACCAATCACAAAAGAGGGCGAACTTAAAGAATATGATTTGATTCCTGATTATATAAAAGAAATGAAAGGCGAATTTTCAGCTTTAACAAGGCTTATTCATGGCAACATAAAAGTTGTTGTTGATAGCGGTAATGCGACAGGTGGTATTGTTGCACCTCAACTATATCGTGATTTGGGTTGCAAAGTTGTTGAACTATTCTCAACTCCTGATGGCAGATTCCCTAACCACCACCCAAACCCTAGTGACCCTAAAAACCTTGAAGATTTGAAACGTGCAGTTGTTTCTGAAAAAGCTGACATAGGTATTGCTTTTGATGGCGATAGTGACAGAATTGGGATTGTAGACTCAGAAGGAAATCATTTAACCGGAGATAAATTATTACTAATTTATGCTATGGACGTTATCGAACATTATAAGAAAAAAGGAATATCTCCTGTTGTTGTTTCAGAAGTAAAATGTTCTCAAGTTCTATTCGACACTATCAACAAGCTTGGTGGACATGCAGTTATGTGTAAAACAGGTCATGGATATATAAAAGGCAAAATGAAAGAAACAGGTGCTATCCTTGCCGGTGAAATGAGTGGACATACCTTCTTCAAAGACAGATACTACGGATTTGATGATGCAATATATGCCGGTTGCAGAATTATAGAAATTATTGCTAAACAAAAAATCCAAAACCCGAATTTTGTAATAGAAGATTTGCTTGCTCCATTCAATGCCGTACATTCTTCACCAGAATTAAGACTACCATGCCCTAACGAATTGAAGAAAAATGTATTGTCTGAATTTGAAAAATTTGTTAGAGAAAACAAAAATGCTTTTGGCGATGAAATAAAAGATATTATAACTCTTGATGGTATGAGAATTGTATTTGATGGGGGCTTTGCACTTGTTCGTCAAAGTAACACTGAACCGGTATTTACATTAAGATTCGAAGCAAAATCAGAACTTAATTGCGATATCTACAGAGATGTAATGGTTAACAAATTAAACGAGTTTATAAACGCAGGCAAAAAAGCTAGTGTATAGTATACACTCTTTTTGGAGTATACTCTACTGAGGCAAAGCGACAGGCTCATATTTTGCAGCCTTAGTATTTACGGCATAACATACTACAGCAAGTTTTTGTGAAAGTTTAAGATAATTCAATGCGTTATTAGATGCAACACTCATAACGTCCATAACTTCGTTTGGCGAAATTCTGGATTCCAGATTGTCATGGTTATCAACTTTTTCTTGTGCGTACTTTTCTACCAAAAGTTTGTCAATAAAATCTCTTGCACCTATTGCCATATATTTATACCCCTTTTCAATTGTTATATCCAGTACCTCGTACTAAATATATTTCCTGTCCTAATTTG